>JALZVT010000043.1 GCA_023300545.1 Pseudomonadales bacterium | reverse complement strand
GGAGTCTGAACCGGAGGCTCAGGACGTGCCGGAGCCGATTGGCGAAGACCCGGGTGCTGAATCGTTTCAGGCCACTGATAGCCCGGGCCGCGTCTCTCAGGCAAGATTGACCATGTACCCCTAATGCACCACTGCCGCGTTCGCGCGGCTAGAAAGGAGATGGCCCACCATGGGAGCATCGCGACTATCTATTGCTTACGACCAACTGATCACTGAGAGCGGGCTAACCGACGCTGCACTCGATACAGCGATGGGCGAGCTAATGAGCCATTCGCTCGATCTTGGCGAGCTGTATTTTCAGCACACACGATCCGAAAGCTGGGGCCTTGAAGATGGCAAAGTGAAAGACGGCGCCTTCTCGGTTGACCGAGGTGTTGGCGTGCGGGCGGTCACCGGCGAGAAAACGGGCTTTGCTTACGCTGACAGCATTGAGTTACCAGCGTTGTTGGGGGCGGCGAGAGCGGCCCGTGGAATCGCTAAAAGTGGCCAGAATGGCAGCGTGCGTGCACCGAGCCGGGTAACTGCTGAAAGTCGCTTTGTTGCGATTGATCCAATCGGCGGTCTTGATGAGGCCGCTAAAGTTGACCTTTTACGGCGTGTCGAAGACGTTGCGCGCAAGGCGGATCCGCGAGTTATCGAAGTAAACGTGCGTCTGTCTTGCAACGCTGATACCTCTCTGGTGCTGTCGAGCGATGGTGTGATGGCTGGCGACATTCGACCGCTCATACGGCTTGATGTCTCGGTCATTGTTGAAGACAAAGGTCGTCGCGAGCGCGGTTCGTCTGGTGGCGGTGGCCGCCGCGAGCTCGGCTGGTTGCTCGATGATGAGCGCTGTTATGGCTACGCGCGCGAAGCCGTGCGCATGGCGCTTGTTAACCTTGATGCGGTTGATGCGCCTGCCGGACCGATGCCGGTGGTACTTGGGCCGGGTTGGCCCGCTGTGTTGTTGCACGAGGCAGTGGGGCACGGGTTGGAAGGTGACTTCAATCGTAAGGGCAGCTCGTCCTATGCCAATCGTGTTGGCGAACAGGTGGCTTCCAGTTTGTGCACGATTGTTGACGACGGCACCTTGGCTGATCGACGTGGCTCGCTAACAACCGACGATGAAGGTACGCCGACCCAGCGCACAACACTGATTGAGAACGGTATTCTGAAAGGGTATCTACAAGATAAGTTGAATGCCGGCTTGATGAACACAACCAGCACGGGCAACGCGCGCCGCCAGTCTTATGCGCATCTACCGATGCCGCGCATGACCAACACCTTTATGCTCGCTGGCGACTCCGATCCGGAAGAGATTTTGGCCTCAGTGAAAAGTGGGATCTACGCCGTAAACTTTGGTGGTGGTCAGGTCGACATTACTTCGGGCCGGTTTGTCTTTTCCTCCACTGAGGCGTACCTCATCGAGGATGGTAAAGCCACGGTGCCCGTGCGTGGCGCCACGTTAATTGGTAATGGCCCGGATGTGATGAACCGAGTGTCGATGGTGGGTAACGACCTTGCGCTCGATTCAGGTGTTGGCGTCTGTGGTAAAGACGGGCAGAGTGTGCCAGTTGGCGTTGGCCAGCCGACTCTGCTCATTGATGAGGTGACCGTTGGCGGAACTCAGGCCTGAGCGATGTCTGACAACTTACGATACAGCGCCCGCGTTGCCTTTTTACGCTGCGCGTCGTCCTTCGCCGTGCGAGCACGCCGAATGAGCACCCGTAGTTCCTGGGCTGACGCCCCACTGTATTCGTCCAAAAATTCGGTGAGGGCAGTGTCGTCTGCGATGAGCCGCTCGCGCCAGTTTTCCAACCCGTGATGCACGCGTTTGGAATCGGCGTCGTGCTCGGTCATCGCCAGGTAGCGAGCCTTGATGGTGCTCGCCTCGTCAGGGTCACCCCGCAGCACGCCGGCAATAAACTGCCGCTGGCGGCGCTTGGCGCTGTTGCTGGTGATGCGCTGGTAGGCAGTTACGGCCGTGTTTAGTTTTTCCGGCAGCTCGAGCTCTTTGAGCTGGTTGGCGCTGAGCTCGGCTAATTGCATACCCAGCGCTTTCAGCTCATCAGAGTCGCGTTTTTTCGCTGATTTGCTGTTGTGCGCTTCTTCGGCGGCAGCTGCCGCTATGAACTCTTCCTCGGTCATGTTGGCCGCGTCCCGCTTCAACTTTTTTGAGAGTTGTACGGGTTGCGTTGAATCTGCCGGGGGGTTCGATTGTTTTTGTCTTGATCGGGCCATTTGTGAATTGTATAGGACTGGACAGCATGTCTGAGAAATCTTCTAACGCTTCTACGGAATACGACAACGCGGGGATCGAAGCGCACCTGAGTGAGCTGGTTGAGCGCATTATGGCGGAGGCCCGCAGTCAGGGGGCTGATAGTGCCGAGGCGTCGGCCAGCAGTGATCGTGGTCTCTCGGTTAACGTCCGCCGGGGTGAAATTGAAACTGTCGAGTACACCCAGGAGCGAGGTTTTGGCGTCACGGTGTATCGACACACGGCTGAGGGCGTGTGCAAGGGCAGTGCCAGTACGGCGGATGATCGCGAAGAGGCGATTGTGGAAACGGTGCGTGCGGCCTGCAACATCGCCAAATACACCCAGCCAGATCCCTGTAGTGGGCTGGCGGATGCTCAACTGATGGCCACAGAGTTCCCTGATCTGGATCTGCTGCACCCCTGGATTCCTGAAGTCGACACCGCGGAAGCCATGGCGGTTGCCTGTGAAGGGGCTGCCCTGGGTCATGACTCACGGATAACCAATACCGAAGGGGCGTCGGTAAACGCCCACGTTGGCTCGCGGGCATACAGCAACAGTCATGGCTTCATTGCCGCCAGTAGTGGCTCGCGCCAATCGATGAGCTGCATGGTGATAGGGCAGGACAACGATGGCATGCAGCGTGATTACTGGTACACCGTTGCCCGTAACGCGCGTGATTTGTTGAGCGCTGAAGAAGTGGGCTTAACCGCCGCGCAGCGTACGGTGGCTCGGTTGGGTAGCCGGCCGATTGCGACGGGCCGCTACCCTGTGATGTTGTCGCCGAATCTCGCGATTGGTTTGGTTGGCAACGCAATGTCAGCGATCAGCGGCTCGGCCCAATATCGCAAGTCGACGTTTCTTATGGACTGCGTCGGTAAAACAGTGATTAGTCCGCACATTACGTTGCGTGAAGACCCATTGATTCCGGGTGCCATGGGCAGCGCCTCCTTTGATGGCGATGGCGTGGCGACTCGAGCACAGGCATTTATCGAGAACGGCGTGGTGAACAACTATGTGATGGGCACTTATTCAGCGCGGCGGCTGGGGCTTGCCACCACGGCAAACTCGGGGGGTGTGCACAACTTACACGTCGATGCGCGGACGTTGCCCTTTGACGATCTGCTGAAAGAGTTGGGCACGGGGCTGTTTATCACCGAGCTCATGGGCCAGGGCGTGAACTTGCTGACCGGCGATTACTCCCGGGGTGCTGCGGGCTTTTGGGTCGAGAACGGACAGATTGTCCACCCGGTCGAAGAGATCACCATAGCAAGCACACTACAAGACATGCTGATGAACATTGTTGCCTTTGGCGATGATGTTGATCTGCGCGGTAATGTGCGATGCGGCAGCGTGTTGCTGGAAGAAATGATGGTGGCGGCTGGGTGAGCGCCAGCTTGCGCTAGATGTACACCAGGGTCGCGAGACCCAGAAAAATAAAAAAGCCAGCGACATCGGTAATGGTGGTGAGTATCACGCCGCCAGCAATGGCGGGGTCGATGTTCAGTCGTTCCAACACGCCGGGCAGCAATGCGCCGGTGAAGGCAGCAAGCAGCATGTTTGCAATCACGGCAATCGCGATCACCATGCCCAGAGTTGTATCCTGAAATACGAGTGCTGCGGCAACACCAACAACGCTCGCCCACAGTAAGCCGTTCAGCAAGGCGACAACCAGCTCGCGGTTTAACAGCCACAGCATGTTGGTGCTGCCGATCTGCTCTAAGGCCCTGCCGCGTATCACCAACGTCAGAGTTTGGGTGCCGGCAATGCCGCCCATGCTGGCGACAATGGGCATGAGCACGGCTAGTGCGACCACCTTGGCAATGGTGTCGTCAAAGATGTTGATGACGGCAGCGGCCATAAACGCCGTCATCAGATTGATGCCGAGCCAGATGGCGCGGCGATGTGTAGAACGCCAGACGGGGGCGAAGGTGTCTTCGTCGGTGTCGAGGCCAACGCGTGCCAACGCGGCCTCATCAGCGTCTTCGAGAATCACGTCAACAACGTCATCCACTGTTATACGACCGAGTAGGCGGCCTTCTGTGTCGACCACGGGCGCCGACACCAGATCATTCTCGGCAAATACTTTTGCGACCTCGGTATCGGGCCATTCCACGGGTATAGGCTCGAGCTCAGTGTCCATGACCTCGCGCACCGTGACCGACTGATCAGAAGTCAGTAGCTTTGACAGTGGCAACACGCCGAGCAGTTTGTCGCGGGAGTTAACTACAATCAGAGCATCGGTCATTTCTGGCAGCTCGTGCAGGCGCCTAAGATAACGCAGCACCAGTTCCAGCGAGTGTCTCGGCCGAACGGTGATGGTATCGGTGTTCATCAGGCCGCCAGCGCTGTCTTCAGGATACGACAGCACGGCTTCTACGCGCGCCCGGTCAGCGGCGTCTAACGCGTTTAGTAATTGACGACTGATCGTGTCGGGCAGTTGCTGCAAAATGTCTGCGAAATCGTCTGTTGCGAGATCGTCAGCCGCTTGCAGTAGTTGCTTGGTGTCCATCGAGGCTAAAAAGTCAGCGCGCACGTCTTCGTGCAGGTGTTGCAGCAATTGGTTAGCCGGCTCCTCGTCGAGCAGTTCCCACACTACCCGGCGGGGTTTTGATGGCATGGACTCTAGTAGATTGGCCAGTTCTGGCGCGCGCATTGCTTGTAGCAGCACGCGTGTGTCGCCAATAGAACCTTCGTCGAGAGCGTGGATGACGCCGCTAAGTTGATCCTGAAACTGCATGTATTGGGCTACTGACCTTCGCCGAACTTGTCGGCAACCAGGTCGGTAATGGCTTCGAGTGCGTCTTCGGCATCAGCGCCTTCAGCGCTCAACGTCAGCTCATGACCTTTGCTTGCAGCTAAGAGCATGACACTCATAATCGACTTTCCGTCGACCTGTTTTGCGCTTGTGCCAACACTTATTTTGCTCTCGTAACGTTGCGCGACATCGACAAAGCGTGCCGCCGCTCGAGCATGCAGGCCAAGCTGATTAACGATGATGAGTTTACGCTGTGGCACTAGCGATACTTTCTGAGTAGCAGATTATTGATTGTGCTCGCCCGCAGCGGCCGGCGAGCGAGGTGTACCCGGAATTGAACCGTCGGGCCGGGGCTTCACACGACCCGCTGCAATGTGTCGAGGCATTTCGCGGTGACGCACCAGTACGTTAGGTTTTTGGGCGGCAAAAAATTTGCCGAGTCGCTCGGCCATATAGACCGAGCGATGTTGTCCGCCCGTACAGCCGATCGCGATAGTCAGATAGACCCGATTGGAGTCTTCGAATTGCGGTAGCCAGTTGGTCACAAACTTCTGCACATCATCAAACATCGCTCCGACTTCTGTCTTCAATGACAGGTAGTCGCGAACGGGTTCATCGAGTCCGGTGAGCGGGCGTAATTCTTCCACCCAGTGCGGGTTTGGCAGGCAGCGAATATCGAACACAAAGTCGGCGTCGACGGGCACGCCGTACTTGAAGCCAAAGCTGCGAAACAGCAAGGCGAGCCCGGTGCTCTTTTTTTCGACCACGCGGGTTTTGATCAGCTCGCGCAGTTGCTGGCTGTCCATCTGGGTGGTGTCGATCAGAAGGTCGGCCAGATCAGAGACACTCTCAAGCAACTCGCGTTCAATTTCGATAGCTTGACGTAGATCGGTGCCGGGGTTGGTTAGCGGGTGGCGGCGTCGAGTTTCGCTGAAGCGTTTAACCAATTCTGGGCTGCTGGCGTCGAGAAACAACACCTGGCAATCGAGATCCATGCGATCGAGCGACAGCAGAATTTCTGGGAAACGTTCGAGGTCGGTGGCGCGGGCGTCGATGCAGACCGCGAGGTGTTGGGACTGGATCAGGGGATTGCGCAAAGCGTTGTGCACCAGCGATTGCAAAAGCCCCACCGGGAAATTGTCTATGCAGTTGTATCCCTCATCTTCCAGCGCATTGAGAGCGGTACTTTTGCCCGACCCTGAACGACCGCTGATGATGATTAGTTTCACGCGTGCTTTTCCATCCCTTCTTTGTGTATTTGTTTGTGTCCTTGATCGTTTGCTTAACCGGTACTGCTCGATGTCACTAACGCGAGCATGCGGTCAAATAGCGTCAGGTGGTCGCGGGCCTCACGCAATGCGTCCCGGTTGTCTTGCTCGACCAGTATGCCTGCTAATTGCGAGAGAATTTGCAGATGCTCGTCGTTTGCGCTTTCCGGGACCACTAAGGCAAACAGCAAATCAACCGGGTTGTCGTCTGGAGCGTCGTAATCGATAGGGTTTTCCAAGGTCAGCAGCACCCCGACAGGGGTCTGACAGTCGCTTAGCCGGCAATGGGGAATGGCAACCCCTTCGCCCAGGGCGGTTGAGCCCAGTTTCTCTCGCGCCAGCAGGGCATCAAGCACGCTGCGGGCGTCTAGGTCGTTGCAGCCGGCGAGAATTTCGCAGGCGTGTTCGAGGGCGCGCTTACGTGATGTCACGCTGATCTTTGCGCGGGTTCGCTCCATGCTCAAAAGCGGCAAAATACTGACGGTTGGCTGGACGGTTGTTGCTGCAACCGAATTGGGAGCCCCAGCTGTGTCCGGACCCGGGTTCGAGCCAGATTTTGACTCCGGCTGAGGCTGCGAGCGGGATTTCTTTGCGGACGTCAGTAAACGCATGACGGAATTACCAAACCTGTTAACTGCAAAGAGCCTGTTTACCTCGATCGAGTCGAAGCGACAGGCTCTTATTAAGGAACAGCGGGAGCTTTAATGACAAGCTACCCGCAACTGCGGTGCGGATTATTCCTCTGGTAGCGGTTGATGTCGATCAGTAGGTTTGAAGCTGGCCAATTTTTCTTTGTGTTTGCGCACCTGCCGGTCCAGTTTTTGGGCCAGAGAGTCGATTGCGGCGTATAAATTCTCGGAATCGGCGTCGGCGAATATCTCTGCGCCGGTGGTGTGCAGGGTGGCTTCTGCCTTTTGCACAAGCTTTTCGACGGATAACACCACATGAACGTTGGTGATGTGATCGTCGTGGCGTTCCACGCGGTCGAGTTTGGAGGTGACGTAGTTGCGTATTGAGCTAGTTACGTCGATATGGTGACCGGTAATGTTCAGCTGCATAGATGCTCCTTCACTTTTTCGGTTTTCGGTTTTCGGTT
>JALZVT010000042.1 GCA_023300545.1 Pseudomonadales bacterium | reverse complement strand
TGAATATACTGTTTCTGGACATTTCTCTTCTCGAGCTGACCCCTTAGGTGCTGCATTGGTAGCAGCTGGTTCGATCGAGATACGCGAAGGTGTTGGATTAGCAGGCACCCTTGTTTCTGGACCAACCCTTGAAGTAACGGGACTACAGGATCGCCTCAATTGGACACAGGTGAGTGGCACCTTCACCTTGGTGCCTGGGGCTCAGTATTCGATCGTCATCGCGATGGACGATGATACAAACTTCGATGAAGCCTTAGTTGAGCCCATCAGCCTTTGTATCAATGCGGTCAATGACGATTTCACATCCACACCGATTCCTACCACGGGCGGCTCTACAGCTAGCGTGTTTCAACTGGACGATCTGGATGGAGTAACACCCACAAGCGCGACGGTTGACGTCACACTGATAAATAACGGTGGGGTCGCAGGGGCCACTATCGATGCCAATGGTGTAATCAATGTTCCTGCGAATACACCAGTCGGTCCTTACACGCTGACTTATCAGATTTGCGAGGCTGGCGGCACAACAATCTGTGATCCAGCGACTGCGCTGATCGTTGTGGCTGTCCTGCCAGATCCTTCGATCACACTGACAAAATCTGCTGACACAACCGCTCTGAGTACACCTTTGGCTGTGGGTGACACAATCACCTATACGTTTGAGCTAGACAACACCGGCGATACTGCGCTTGCCGGCGCGAGTCTCACACCTACTGACACGATGAATCTTGGGGCTGATGGAACCGGCGCTTCCGTGTCACTCACCTCGGGTCCAACGCTCGTTGCGTCTTCCGACACCAATAGCAATGGTCGCCTAGACACAGACGAGACGTTCCAATACACCGCAACCTTTGACCTGACCCAGCCTGCTATTGACGCTGGTGGCCTGTTCAACACGGCTCTGTCCACGGGTAATCCGGTGGATAATTCTGGGGCCGACCTTGCTGGCCTTTCTGACGTGTCTGACACATCAGACAACACCGGGGGCAACGGCACAAACGGCCCCGATACTGATGGCAACGGTACAGCTGGCGATGGCAACGCAACGGTGGTCGCGCTAACGAACGTATCAGTAAACGCAGACAAATCAGCATCGGTTGGAACACTGCAAGCAGACGGTACGGTGGACGTAACCTATACCATTGTTGTGACCAACACTGGAAATGTGACGCTCACAGCACTTACGCTGGAAGATGATCTGACCGACCCAAACAATTTGGGCTCAACCTTTACCCAGGTGATTACTGCGCCTGCAGTGACACTGATTAATACATCAGGCAGTTCAGTGGCACCGACGACTAACGGCGCCAGCTATGACGGCACCAACGGCTTGATTGTCGGTACTAATGGGTCTCTCTTGCCTGATGATAGTTACCGGGTGACCTTTACCGTTAACGTTGATCCTAATTCGGCCACCCCTCCACCTGTATTGCAGAACTTAGCTGTAGCGGGCGGCACAAGTGCTGGTGGCGATATTGCGCTAGACCTCTCTGATACAGATACCGCGCCCGACGGCACCGCAGATACAACCCCCAACGTACCCAATGAGACGAAGGGCGATCCGACCGTTATTACAGTGCCAGCACCAGCCCCTGAGCTGGGTGCAACAAAGTCCGTAATCAATGTGGGCGCGCTACAGGTGAATGGCGCCTTTGACGTTACCTATCGAGTAATCGTGGGCAACACCGGTAACGTACGACTAGCATCACTTTCTCTTACCGACGACCTTAGTCTTCCCGGTGCGCTCGCGGGGGCATTCAATGGCGTGGTTACTCCACCGACCACGTCTCTGCTATCAAATGCTTCCGGCAATGCCGTAGTACCCACCAGCACGGCAACAGCGTTCACTGGCACCGGCACAGGCATAGCACTGATTACTGGTACCGATGGCGCGCTTGATCCGGGCGATCAATTTGAAGTGACCTTTACAGTTAACATCAATCCAAACGACGCCAATGCACCGGCAGTTCTGCAAAACACAGCTACGGCCAGTGGCACCACTCAGGGTGGTTCAGTCGTTACTGACGACAGTGACTCAGGTTCTAACCCAGACGGCACCGGCAACGGCGAACTACCTCAGGCAAATGCTGGCGGCCCAGGCACACCAACTGTTCTGGCACCTCCTGCAGGTAAAAACGAAATTGGTGCAGTCAAATCGGTAACTAATATTGGCGCGTTGCAGAGCGACGGTACCTTTGACGTCACCTATGTGATTCTCGTTGAGAACACGGGCGATCAAGAGCTTAGAAACCTGACATTAACGGATGATCTCAGTAATTCTGCAAATCTTGGGAGCGCGTTTAACGGTGTCGTTACGCCACCAACCAGCGCCGTTACCGCCAATTCGGCTGTAGACGCCGAAGCACCCACCAGCACCGGAGCGGCCTTTACCGGCACTGGCGCCGGCGCGGCGTTGCTGCTTGGCACAGACGGTCTGTTGCACCCAGGAGACCAGTTTGAAGTAACCTTCACTGTCAACGTTGATCCGAATAATGTTAACGCGCCAGCTGATCTGCTAAACACTGCCACAGCTGGTGGCGAGGCTCCAGGCGGAGTTCTGGTTACCGACGATACCAACACCGGAACGGATGCAGTCGGCGGCTCGACTGGCGAATTGCCAACAACCAATCCTGGCGGACCAGGTAGTCCCACACCGGTTGCTCCTCCTGTGACTGCACCACAGTTAGGTGTTGTTAAGTCGGTTACCGCTCTTGGAGACATCCAGGCAAACGGTAGCTTTGACGTCGAGTTCTTACTGCTGATTGAGAACCTCGGCGACGTGGTGCTTAATAATCTAACGCTTACTGATGATCTATCTGCCAGCGATCAACTTGGTAGTGCGTTTATCGGCATCGTTTCTGAGCCGGTGATTAGCATTGGCGTAAACAACTCCGGTGTACCGGTTGCACCAACATCGAATGGCGCTGCGTTCACCGGCAATGCCACAGGTCCAAACCTGTTCACTGGCACCGATGGCCTACTTGGCCCCGGCGATCTAATTGAAGTACGTTTCACCGCCAACGTAAACGCCACTATTGCTGGCGCGCCAGCCGATCTTTCGAACACGGCTATTGCCACTGGCACAACTCCCGATGGTACCGTCATCACTGACGACAGCAACACAGGTACAGATACCGACGGTATTCCTACCGGTGAACTTCCCGGTGATAATCCTGGTGGCCCTGGAACCCCAACTCCTATTGTTCCGCCTGTAGGTAAC
This sequence comes from Pseudomonadales bacterium, assembly GCA_023300545.1. Taxonomy (GTDB): domain Bacteria; phylum Pseudomonadota; class Gammaproteobacteria; order Pseudomonadales; family Azotimanducaceae; genus JALZVT01. The sequence goes on along the minus strand of JALZVT010000042.1, from coordinate 12,853 downwards.
GCACAAATTGGCGCAACCAAGGGCGTAACGGCTATCGGACCCATTCAGGGCGACGGCAGCTTTGAAGTGAGCTACGAAGTACTCGTACGCAACACCGGCGACGTAGCACTTATGCAACTGCGGCTTACAGATACTCTGGAAGACCCTAGCAATCTTGGCACGGCCTTCGTCTCTGTTTCGCAACCACCCGTTGTGGTTTTAACTACAAACGCCAATGGTCTGTCCGTAGCACCTATCAGCACCGGCGCTGGCTTTACCGGCCGTGCGGGTGGCGCTGAACTACTCACGGGCAACGTCACACGCCTGGAGCCAGATGACGAGTTTACCGTCAGCTTCAGCGTAATGATTGACCCCAATGCTGCCGGTGCACCTGCCGTACTGAACAACACAGCTACCGCCAGCGGCCTGCCTCTGGGTAGTGCCATACCAGTGACAGACGACACCAACGCAAGCACCGATATCGATGGCAACCCAACGGGAGAATTGCCTAGCGATAACCCAGGTGGACCTGGCATTCCCACTCCGGTAGCACCTCCTGGCGAAGAACCAGGCATTGGTGTTGCCAAGAGCGCAGAAGTAGCTGGCTTGCTGGCTGACGGAACCTTTGATGTTACGTTTACCCTTGTGGTCGAAAACACAGGTAACGTGCAACTTAACGCTCTAACCCTGGTTGACGAACTGTCCGCCACAAACAATCTCGGCACTGCCTTTGTGGGTTTGCGCGGCACCCCCACGCTTACCCTTAATAACCTCTCAGGTGAGTCGGTTGAACCCAGCCTCAATGCGTCCTTCGATGGCACAGCTGGCAACCCGAATCTGCTGATCGGCACCGACGGCTTATTACAGCCCGACGATCAATACACGGTCGTGTTCACTGCGATTATCAACGCAGATGCTCCTGGTGCGCCTGAAGAGCTCACCAACCAGGCGGTTGCCGGTGGTATGTCGCCGGGTGGACTGAATCCAATCGATGATTCGGACGACGGCTCACAAACCGAAGGACCAAATGCCGGCGGTACAGATGACGACCCAACACCCATTGCGGTGCCCGTTACCAGTGGTTTGCTGATTACTAAATCTACTGGCACACCAACGGTAATCCCTGGTGATTTCGCAAGTTACATCATCACTGTTAACAACCCAGGCACATCGGTAATCAACGGTGTAACGATCGAAGATAACCTGCCCGGCGGCTTCTCTTATGTTGAGGGTTCAGGTCAACTCCTGCGAAGTGGTATAAGCACGGCTGCAACAGTTACAGGTATCGATCCGATCTCTGTTGACCTCGGCACCCTGGGTGCTGACGAAACAGTAAGCTTCAGCTACCTTACTCGCGTGAGCGTTGTGGTCACTTCAGGTGAACACACAAACACCGCAAGCGCGCTTACCTTCGGCACGCTTGCCAGTAACGAAGCCACCGCAACTGTTGCCGTGGCCGAAGACGCGCTACTAAGCACCACTCGTGTTATTGGTAAGGTATGGGAAGACGTCGATGCCGATGGTTGGCAAGACTCTGCTCGGGCCACCGGCCTAAAGCTTTCTGGCGGACCGTTCACCGAAGATCGTCGCCTGGCTGATCTGCCAGGGCGCCATTCAAGCAGCGACGAAGCCAGCGCTCCAATGCAACGCATCGAACTACCGCGCCGTTGGGACAATCTGTCAAAGATACGCTTGACCTCGCGTGAAGGTAGCGTGTTGCTGATCAACAACAACGGCGCTGTTGAAGCGGCTCACCGCAGAGGCAAAAAGCGTGGTCGTACCGCGCAAGACCTACAGGTCAACATCGTAAACGGCAAATCAACTAGCCTGACGCGCAGCAAACGCTATCTCGAGATCCGCAACATAGGTGTGGAAGAACGAGGCATTCCAGGTGCTCGCTTGGCAACCGTTGAAGGTCTGCTCATCGAAACCGATGAATTTGGCCGCTACCATGTAGAAGAAATTGAGAACATCAACTTCGACACTGGCAGCAACTTTATTATTAAAGTTGATCCACAGTCACTGCCTGACGGCTCTGAGTTCACAACAGAGAACCCCCGGGTTATTCGTCTTACTCAAAGTCTTATGAGCCAGGCAAACTTTGGTGTTCGCGTACCTGATCCACAGTGGGGTGAGCTTAACTGCTCCGCTCCCCAGACAGCTTATGCGCCAGCACCTGTATCTAACGACATCACCTTAAGAACTGAACCGCTTACGGTACTGCGCTTTGATTCAGGAAAAACTGATATCCGCGATGCTGAGATGGAAGTTATTCGAAAGGGTTTAGAACGCCTGAGCGGACAACAAAACGTTCGCTTGCGCTTCAGCGGGCACACCGATACGGATCCATTGTCAGCAAACGCACAAGCTCGCTATGGTGACAACCAGGGCTTATCGATGGCTCGTGCAGAACAGGTTTCTAACAAGGTTGCCATCCGACTGGGTATCGACCTCAACGACATCGTTCTGGCAGGATTCGGGGATACGATGCCAGTTGCAGAAAACTCAACACCAGAAGGTCGTGCCCTGAACCGTCGTGTAACCGTCGAAGCAACCTACGAAATACCGGACGAGCAATCCGCACCAGCCGCTGCGCAAGTTACAACGGCAGAAGATGACTGCCCTCCACAGGCACGCCTTGCAGCGGCACCAGCTGCCCAGCAAACACTGCAGGTTGCACCTGAGATTACAGAGACCTTCACAGACAAAGCCTCTGAAGTTCGCTTCGCGTCAGGCAAGAGCGATCTGAACCAGTCAGCTATTAGTGACTTGGAACGACAGCTCAATGCACTTAGCGACAAGCAAAACGTGCGCATTCGCTTCATCGGTCACACCGACAACGAGCGTCTTAGTGCCCGCACTGCTTCGATCTATGGCAGCAACCAGGGTCTGTCTGAAGTACGCGCCCGCCAGGTGGCAGATGCTGTCGCCGAGCAACTTGACTTGAGCAACTACAAGCTCGAAATCGAGGGCCGCGGTGATCAGGATCCAGTGGCCAGTAACGCCACGCCAGAGGGCATGGCATCCAATCGACGCGTTGCCATCGAACTGGTGTACGACGAGACTCGGTTGGGACGTACGCCACCGATTGAACGAACGATTCCCGCATCACAATTTGCGTCGAGTAGTGCACCTACTCACGGTGTTGTAAGAGCCATCGAAGATCGAGCCATCATCGACCCGCGTCTAGCCGTAACGGCTCAGGCGGAAAATGTTGCGGAAGGCATCGAGTCGATTCGCTTCCACACCTACTCAAACTACCCGGCATTCATACAGGAGCTGCAGCTGCATATCTACGAAGCGCAAGATATCGACCGCACTCGCGCTATCGCTACGCTCACAAGCCGTCCTGAGGGACAGCTCGATGTGGCTGGCAGCATGCTGTGGCAGGTTAACGGTTTGCGCGCAGGCCAGCGCTTCACCTATGTACTGTCTGCAATTGGTCTTAACGGCGAACGCGACTTTACCAACCCGCGAACACTGAACATCGTGCATACCGATGAGCTTCGCAGTGTGGAAGAGTTAACCGGTGACAGCATTTACGGTATCAACGCTCTTGCCGAGCAGACAATCAATGTGAATGGCGGACGTGTTCGCGTGTGGGGCTTTGACCTGGCACCTGCACACCAGCTGAGCATCGCTGGCGAAGACATGACTGTCGACGAGGAAGGCAAGTTTGTTCTCGAGGCACACCTGCCTCAAGGCACCTATAACCTGCCAGTGGTAAACAGTAATCCAGCTGGTCCAACATCGCAGCGCAGTCTAAATGTAGAAGTAAGCGACTCTTACCTGTTTATGGTGGGTCTTGCTAATGTGACCTTCGGCGGCAACAGCCTCGATGACGTTGTTGAACCGCTGTCAGGTGACGATCGCTTTGATGGTGACACCTACACAACGGGTCGCCTCGCGTTCTATCTGAAAGGCAAGGTGAAAGGTAAATACCTGATCACCGCGCAGCTCGATAGCACCGAAGACGAACTGAAAAACTTCACAGATAACCTGCAGCGGAAAGATCCAAGCAGCATCTTCCGTCGTCTTGAGCCAGACACCTACTATCCAGTATACGGCGACGATTCCACAACGCGCCGCGATACGGAATCGATTGGCGCAGGCTACGTACGCGTAGACTGGGATAAGTCGAAGGCCCTGTGGGGTAACTTCAACACTGGGCTAACCGGCAATGAGTTTGCCCAGTACAATCGATCGTTGTACGGCGCACAGCTGGTGTATCGAACTCCGAAGGCAACTAACTACGGTGAGCAACGCCTTGAAGTTACCGCGTTTGTCTCTGAGCCAGAATCAGTAGCGGCCTATAACGAGTTTGAAGCTACGGGCGGTTCGCTGTATTACCTGCGCAATACTGACGTGGTTCGCGGCTCTGAAAAGGTATGGATCGAACTCCGTCGCCGCGACACCGAACAGGTGATCGAGCAGCTGCCTCTGCAGTTGGGCGAAGACTATGACTTCGACCACATCCAGGGCCGTATACTGTTAAACCGGCCGCTAAGCCAGATCACACCTGAGCGCACTAACCCCATCATTCGTGATAGAGCGCTGGAAGGCGATCGAGTGTTCCTGGTAGCAAACTACGAGTATGTACCGGTTAACTTCTCCAACAACGATCTCACCACAGGTGTGAGGGCGAAATTATGGGTAACCGATGCTCTGGGTCTCGGTGGCACGTATGTCAACGAAGCACGTGCTGGTGCTGACTACACGTTGGCTGGTGGTGACATCACTTACCGTCGCGGCCAGGGCAGCTACATAAAACTGGAAGCCGCCACGTCTGAATCGAATCAGACCACTAGCCTGTTTTCACAGGATGGGGGACTCACCTTCAGCGCCGCATCACCCCTGTTAGATACCGACAACGAGGGCGACGCCTACGGCATTGAAGCCCGGGTTAACCTGCAAGACTTCACCAATACTCGAGGTATTTTAAAGGCCTGGTACAAGAATCGCGAGGCAGGCTTCTCTAGCAGCCGTGAAACTATTGATACGGTTGATACCGAAATCATTGGTTTCGAGGGTGACCTTAAAATCAACGAGAGATTAACGGTAACGGCACGCGCGAATCAGACCGAGCGAGAAGACACATCAAAAGATCGCGTGCTAAGCCTGCAAGGTGATGTGCGTCTGAACAATCGCCTGGACGTGGGCGTTGAGGTGCGCGACGAGCGTCGTGACCTGATTACTCCAAACGCAGTCGGCGGCACCGACACCATCGAAGCAGATGCGACGCTCATTGGCGGTCGTGCACGATACGCGATTGACAAGAACAACACCGCCTACGTAGAAGGTCAGTTGTCTACGGGCGAAAGCGCAGCCTTCGGATCTAACGATCTAATCGCTGTCGGTGTAGAGACTCGCTTCAGCGAAAATCTGGGCCTTGGTCTGGAAGTCTCTGAAGGAGACCGCGGTTCAGCAATACTAGGTAGCGTCGATTACCGTGTCAGCGACAACATCGTGTTTGACGTGGGAGCAGGCTTCGGTGACGGCGCCTATACTACCGCAGGCGCAACGGTTGATCTCGACAACGGCTACCAGGTTTACGGCAGCTACGGCGTCGATCCTGACAGCACGCTGGACAGACAACGCAACATCACCACGCTTGGCCAACGCCTGGCCTTTGGCAATGGCGCACAGATTTTCCAGGAACATCAGTTCACTCGCGGTCTCAGCGAAAACGGGGTCTCTAACCTGTTTGGTCTGGAATACGCCTTCAACGAGCAGCTATCACTCTCGACTACTTATCAAACCGGTGAGATCGAAGTGGGTGACGTTGATACGCAGCGAGATGCCGCATCGATTGGTGCGGCCTACCAGACCGATCGCCTGCGTGTCGGTTCACGCGTCGAATGGCGTCGCGACGACGGCCTGAACAACGAGTTCGAGCAGTGGCTCACCAGCAACACCGCCGAGTTTAAAGCCACTGAAGGTCTGCGTTTGCTTGGCAAGCTCAACTACTCGATCACCGAAGATCAGTTGACCGGTGATGATGCGGCACGCCTCGCGGAAGGAAGTCTCGGCTTTGCCTACCGTCCGGTTGGCAGCTATCGCTGGGCTCTTCTTGGACGCTACTCGTACCTGGAAGATTTGGTTGCTCCGCAACAGCTGATAAACCGACCTGATCAGCGTTCGCACATTGGTTCGCTCGAAGCGCTTTACAACTTAAACGCTCGCTGGGAGTTTGGTGTGAAGCTTGCACTACGCCGAGGCGAGATTCGTCTGAACCGCGACAGCGGCCCATGGTTCGACAGTGGTCTCGACCTAGCGGTCGGCCGGGTACGCTACCACTTGAACCACAAGTGGGATGGACTGGCGGAATACCGTTGGGTCGCTAACTCAGAGCTTAACGACGAACGTTCGGGCGCACTGATTGGCATGTATCGACACGTCGGCAAGAACTTGAAGTTGGGTGCGGGCTATAACTTCACCGACTTCTCGGATGATCTGGCCAACCTCGATGATGACAACGGCGGTTGGTTTGTGGATCTGATAGGTAAGTTCTAAGCGTCTGGATGGGATGAGCGGGTGCCCGACCACACTGCCTTGATGGCAATGGCTAACACTACGATGACCAGAAACACACTGGGCAACCCCGGCAGAAAGCCCAAAATACTGATGAGGCTCGATTCACCCATCTGGTTATCACCAAAGGTCAACGCACGATTGCCCGAGGCATTGCCTAGCCAATAAAACACAGTGAACGACCAGGCGACGTAAATGAACCCGTAGGCGACAAATTTTTCCTTAACGCCGCCAATACCAAGCTTAGGCAACGCAAGCCCCACCGCCATCACCAGCAGCCCGTTGGTCAGGCCACCTGAATGAGCACGCACCCAGCCTTCGGTGGTGCCATACACAGAGAATTCCAAAACATGGCCAGGCCATATTTCAAACCCGCCAATCAGGCCAAACATCAGCATAAATCCGGCAAGCATCGACACCAGAATCACAAACAAGCCGTGCCCCAGCATGACGCGTTGCAGCCGATCTGTTTGCACGTTGTTATCACTAGTTGAAGTCATACTTGAGCCGCCTGTGTTGAAGAGAGTGCGTTGGAAGGAAAGACCCGCCCAGTAACCCCGATCAGTAACAAGAGAGCACATCCATAGTCGGCTGCGCGGTATCTACTAGAGGCAGTGGGCTAGCGGGTCGGCACGGGCGTAACCCGCGATCTGATAATAGTCACTACAAACTAGCAGATTAATTGGCAGCCTTGAAGGCATCAATTAGCTGGCTACACTCGTTCGCAAGAGATCCGCAGCTTCACTTAAACCCCGCGCGTAAAGCTCCCAATCTAAAACCAGTGATCGCTTCCTACTACTTTTTGTAAATCGAGCAGATAAACGTCGAGCAGGGTCTGCCTACCGGGACGGGGTTGTCTCGCGGGGAACTTAATCATAAACTGCGCAACTTAAATGACCGTAGGTCATTTCAATATCTACTTTGCAGTAACCGCGAGATAAGCAGACCGATCGACACTCAAAACAAACTCAGGAGCAGAAGGAATGTCCGTTTATATAATCGCTAGATTTAAAATACATGATCGTAGTGAGTACGATAGATACTCGGCTGGGTTCTCAGAGGTTTTCAAGAAGTTTGATGGCAAGATGCTGAGCGTTGATGAAGATCCCACGGTATTAGCGGGTGACTGGGATGATACAAGGTCGGTGATTATTGAGTTCCCATCAAAAGAATCTGCTATCGCTTGGATGACATCTGCTGACTACCAAGCTATCGCAAAACACCGTGATGCGGGAAGCACAGCAAACTCTATCCTAGTGAAGGGACTAGAAGTCTAAAAGCAAAATGACCTGCTTCAGGCAGAATTTGTAACGACACTCCCAGTACACTGTTCGTGTTTGCCTCTCCTTTCTACGAACACCCGCGATTTTTCGGCCGCCACTTCGCTTATCCTAAATTCAGATTGCCCCAAGAATTTTGCCTATATTCTTTCGAAACTTTTCGCCAAAGGGCGGACGTGCGCCAATGATAGGTAAAACATCGATCATAGTTTGGCTGTAAATCGCGCGGGCGTGGCTCAGGTTTTTAAACCCTTCCGGACCGTGATAAGCGCCCATGCCAGAGGCACCAATACCACCAAATGGCAAATCCTCTTGCACGTACTGCAGCGTAATATCATTGATACAAACTCCACCACTTTGCACGTGACTCAGCAAGTACTCCTGCTCACCTTTGTCTTTGCCAAAGTAGTACAAGGCAAGAGGGTTTCGACGAGGTTCGATCTTGTCCGGAACTTCTGCGATGTCTTCATAGGTCATGACCGGGAGAATAGGACCAAAGATTTCCTCGTGCATAACCTGCATGTCTTCAGTAACGTTCTGAAGAATGTGTAACGGCATGCGACGATTGTCTTTAGATGAGCGATCATTTTCAGCGCCTACGATCGTGAGCTTGGCACCCTTTGCCACAGCGTCATCAATGTAACCCTGCAACCTCATGTAGTGCCTCTCGTTGATCACACCCGCGTAATCCGTATTTTCGGTGAGGTTCGGATACATTGACTGGACCTCGTGACTGACCCGCGCGATGAGTTGCTCTTCCAACTCCTTCGGCACGAGAACGTAGTCTGGCGACAGGCACAGCTGACCACCATTAAGAAGTTTGCTGAATGTTAGACGTGTTCCTGCGAGATCAAGCTTGGCACTGCGCCCAATGACAACTGGTGACTTACCGCCAAGTTCTAGCGTAACTGGAACTAGGTTTTTTGCTGCTGCCTGCATCACTTGAGCACCGACACGAGTGGACCCGGTAAACAGGATATGATCGAAAGGCAGCTCCGCAAATTTCTGACCGATATCAGCCCCGCCAGTTACAACGGCAACCTCATCTTCAGAGAAATATTTGGGGACAACTTCAGCAAACAGTGCTGCGGTTTCAGGCACGTACTCTGAAGGTTTCAGTAACGCTCGGTTACCGGCAGCCAGCGCGCTTGTCAACGGCGCAACAGTCAGACCAAAGGGAAGGTTCCAGGGAGAAATGATGCCAACGACACCCTTTGGGTAATACCTGACCTGACTCTTCCCCCCCAACAGGTTCATCGGTTTATTCGTTTTTCTCGATTCAGCTTTCATCCACTGCTTTAGATGTTTCATTGAATAGTCGATGGCCTCAACCTTCGACGCGAACTCTGAAAACAAACTAAATTCATAGGATCGTGCATCGTTGTATTCGCGTTTGGTTGTTTTCGCAAACGCGGTCTTGTTTTCGATGATCAGTGCCTTGAGTCTTTTCAGGCGGTCAATTCGTGTCGCATAGGTGACCTCTCCTTCAGCACGAAACTTACTTTTCTGGAGTTCGACTAAGGCTCTCAAATTCTGAACGTCTAATTCAGTGACGTTGTCGTACGCTGCAATACTCATAATTTCTATCCTGGGTTGCATGGCGTTTCCAGTATTTGGAAAATCGTATAAGAGTTGAATTCGATTAGCTGTTGGATGCGGCTTCCGCGCGGATACTCTCTATGATGCGAACGGCATTCTTAACAAAGAGTGGTTTAGACGAAAAGCTGGCAATAAGGCTCTGAACTTCTTCAGGTAGCGCTTCGTTATCTAATGCTGGTCCCTGATCAGCTCGCGTCGCGCCAATCAGGAGCACGCCCATCGTTCTTACTACCTCTCTCGCTTGCGCCTTATTCAATTTAAGGGAAGTCGATGTGGGCTTCGCAACAGCCTCCACCTGGTCGATGAATACGCGTTTGGACCTGATTAGCCTCGGGATCTCAACATTGTGTTCGATGACGTGCTCAAGCCTGATGAGCAAAGGTAAGAAGGTGCCATCGGCCAAGGCGGTGCGATACAACGCCTGAGCATAGGCCTTGGTCGTCATGGACTCGGATAGGTAGCCGATGAAATCCTGACTCCAGCGAATCAGACTTTGCTCATAAAGGGTTAGGAAAAGTTCTTCCCTGGTTTTGAAGTAAAGATAGAGCGTTCCTTTAACGACCCCGGCATTCTTGGCGAGTTGAGCCATAGAAAATGCCTCGTAGCCAACCTCAAGGAAGTACGTTTCGGCGGCTTCCAGCACGGCTTGCCGCCGCAGTGCCTTTTGCTCTGCGCTTCTCGCCCTCTGATTAATCACAACAACTGAACTCATGAGTGTCTCCACACTGCGTTTTGTTTGGTCGACATGCCAGGGTTGTTTAACAGCCCCAAATTCTAACTGACCATCGGTCAAATATATAGCTGACCCATGGTCATTTCAAGACTTATCTTTACGCCTCGCTCATTCACAAGCTGGCCAGCTGCGCGTCACCGCAGACATCACCGAGCCGGGACTCATCACCAAGATAGTCGACCACATCCGTCAACCGAGCCCCAACGCAGTTCCCCGTAAATCGGTATATTGCGGTGTTGCCTCAAATGTTGGGTAAGCCCCGCGCACAAGCGGCATAGTCGCGAACGAGTTGCGTGCACTTCCCCCCGACAGGCGCAGTTAGAAAGGAGCAGTTTTTGAAACTAAAATTCAAAGCCGGAATTGGCGTGCTGGCGCTTGTTTTTTTGCCAGCAACCTTTGCCGCTGAAGGACCCATAGATCAGGATTCCAAAACCTGGTGGTCGCTTGTTAGCGAGCTGTCAGCCGACAACATGGAAGGCCGCGATGCGGGTTCGGGCGGGCACGAGCGCGCGGCACGCTTAGTAGCCAGCCGTCTGGCAACGGCCGGGCTTAAACCTTTGGGGGAGAACGGCAGCTGGTACCAGCGAGTACCTCTGACCGAAGTATCTGTGCCACATGCGACGCTGCGCGGTCCCAACGGCAAGCTTGTGTTTCTGGATGAATTCACCGTTGCACCCAATACAGGTTTGCCCCCAACCCTAACAGCACCTATTGCCTACCGCGGCTATTGTGCCGCCAAAACGCTGGGTGACGTAAAAGGCAAATTGGTGATCTGTCACGGCACGCGCCGCGCTGGATTGCCCGGTCGGGCTGAGCGCGAAAACGCAGTGCGTGCGGCCGGCGCCGCCGGTATCGCCACCATCGCAGATCCTGGCTTTACCATCGAGCCACCGCGCTGGCCGCATGCCTACGCGCGCTCTGTGAAGCGACAAGGTGAACTGCCTCCATCCGACTCCTTCGTAAAGCTAACCCTTAATGCTGAGGCGCTCGGCCAATTACTCAACCGCAACGCCGCGGAGTTAGTTGCGCTGGGTTCAGCCGGGCACGCTTTGCCCGTTTTCGACAGCGGCACGGCCGACCTTGGCTTTACTATTCGCACCGCACAGTTTTCGTCCCCTAACGTGATCGGCGTACTGCCGGGAACAAATCCGGCACTTGCTGACCAGGCAATAGTATTAGGTGCGCATCTGGACGGCTACGGCTTTGGTCGTGCTGTTGATGGCGATGTGATCTACAACGGCACTCTGGACGACGCAGCCTATGTCGCACTTATTGTTCACCTTATGGAGAAGCGTGCTGGAAAAGGCTTCGCGCGGCCGGTGGTCGTTGCGATCTGGACTGGCGAAGAAAAAGGCTTGCACGGTTCCAGATGGTTTATGGATCAGCCCACAATTCCGCTCGAAAAAATCGCCGCCAATATCAATCTGGATCAACTGCGACCGATCTTTCCGCTTACGCTCATGACCGTGCATGCACGCACTGACACAACCTTAGGTGCAGACGCTACCGCTATTGCACAGGCGCAAGGTATCCGCGTGCAGGATGATCCGGAACCCGAGCGCAACCTACTACGCCGAACCGACCACTGGCCATTTCTGTCTGCCGGCATTCCAGCAATCAACTTCGTGTTTGGCTTTGAGCCTGGAAGTCGCAGCGAAGAGATTTACCGCCAGTGGTACCGCACCGGGTATCACAAGCCCCAGGACGACGTGGCGCAACTGATGGATTGGCAGGCGGCCGCAGATTTCAATCAATTCTTCTATGCGCTGGTGCAGCGGGTGGCCAGCCAGCGCGATGCTCCGGCCTGGGAGGCAGACAGCGCACTGCGGGCTCTCATATCTCGTTAAAGCCACACCACCGACTATCTTGAAGAGAAGGCGAGCGACTTGATCGGTAAGCCCTCTACCCTCTTCGGATTTCATCGAGCTTTGTCGATCGGAAGTACAGTCGCCTGTTCTCGAACCAAGGCAACAGGGTGCCTGTGTGACTAGCACACTGAAGTTTCCAGCCGAACTTGCGGAGCGTTGGTTGCCAAGAGTATTCCCGGAAAAGAGGTGAAATTGACCTGTGCATGGCGGATTGGTAGTCACAGCACCTATAGAGGGCCCACGCCTTTGCGGAGCTAGCACTCTTTCGAAATTGCTTTAGCGATGCGGTATCGTTTGAGCCTGTGAAGCCAGAAGATTGTTGATTTGCCGAACTCCAAACCTCTTTTATACCACGCGCCTATGGCCTGCTCGTTGGCCGCAAGACTTGCAGCGGCCGAAGCCGGTATCGAAATAGAACTTGTGCATGTTGATCTTAAAAGCAAGCGCTTAGCAGATGGGCAGTCGTATCTCGAAGTGAACCCACTAGGCCAGGTTTCCGTATTGCGGTTACCGAATGGTCGGCTGCTGAGTGAAACCAGCGCAGTTCTTATGTGGCTGCAAGCGAACGCCGGCCCAACGATGGCGCCTATACCCGCCGATTCAGACGATTTCTATGAGCTGCTGCGGTGGATTGGCTTTTGCGCCACGGAATTGCACAAGCAGATGTTTCGGGTGCTGTTTTACCCGGAGGCGACCGAGGAGGTTAAGGCGCGTGTTCGAGCACTGGCCCCGGCTCGATTTGCGGTATTGGATAATCACCTTAAAGGGCGCCAGTACTTAGTTGGAGAGCATTTTTCTAGCGCGGATGCGTATCTGGTATGGGCATTGCAACTCATGGATCGCGCTCAGTTAGACCCATCCCA
>JALZVT010000041.1 GCA_023300545.1 Pseudomonadales bacterium | reverse complement strand
GGCTGACCGTCATCAATGGGCTGTCCGTCATCAACAGGCTGTCCGTCATCTACGGGTTGTTCATCATCGTCAGGTGCACCGGTTGATTCTTCGATTGTTCTTAGCGCCACGCTGGTCAGGCCGGTGGTGACATCGCCGCTGACAAAACGCACAAAGGCGCGACTTAGTGCAGGATTGTCGGCCACATCTACTCCATTGCCCTGCACAAAGATTGCAAAGGTCTGGGTAGAGCCGGCGGCAGAAGTTGTTGTTACTGATGAGGCGGGCGCAGTTGGGTTTATGCATGACCCCGAGCTCGGATCAGTTTCACATAAAAAAACGTTTACACCTGGGCCGCCTGTGCCAGAGTCGGCAGTGACTGTTAGATCGCCTGCTGCACCGACGTTGCTGGTTGCCACCGAAAATACCCCGGTGCCATTCTGACCGCCGATCTCTGCGTAACCGCTGTTCTCCAGAGTGGCGACAAGTGCAACAACGTCCGGAATGGCCGTTGCCGAAGATGTGAGCAGGATGGTGTTGATGCTTGGTAACACGGCGGCAGTTCCGCCATTGCTACAGGTAAATTGCGGCTCGACCGCGGTGGTGCCGAACGTGCCGGTCATGGCAAAGCTCATGACAAAGCTCTGGCTTTGTCCGACCAACAGGTCTACCGGGGTGTTTTGTGCGCCAAACGGCGAGTTGTCGCTGTTGTTTGTTGTTTGGTAGTTGAAGTCGATGGGTAAGTCATCGCTGATCGCGATCCCACAAGCCTCAGCGGTGGAGGTGCCGGCGTTGATAATCGTTGCGAAAGCCGTAACGGTGTTGCCGGTCTGGGTTGCGCGGCTGGTGGGCAACACGGCAGAAGCGAGTAATGGGTCCGCAAACACCGGAGCGGACAAAGCGCTTAGACCAATCAAAAAGGTAAGAAAGAAACTGCGGGACATCGCGTCCTCCAGGTTGGGGCAAGGTTTAGTCAAAGTCAGATAGCTTGTGATTTTCGCACAAACCTGCGCTTCGGGTAGCATGAATTGTAAAGTTAGCGACAACAAAGAAGGTGACAATGGATCCGTCTGATCGGTGCGCGGCGAAACTAGGGTTAAACACCTGTTTCGGTATCGGGTCGTGGCGGTCTTGCAGCCTGATATCGATTGAATAAATGGTGGTCAGCTGCAAGATGGTGCGCAGTGGAACGCCTGCTTGGTAGAGGATTGAAAAGAGGATTAGATGGAAAACCTGATACACACTGTCCAAGACACCAACCCAGTACCGAAAGAACCAAGACATTCGGAAAATCCTCACAAAAGCATCCGCCACCTCAAAGAAAAATTCGATGACCCTTTAGTGACCGCAAACAATGAGCCACGCGGCTATGTAGATCTGACAAAGTTAGAGACCCTGTGGATCAACACTGGCACTTTGTGCAACATCGAATGCTTAAACTGCTACATCGAATCCTCACCGAAAAATGACCGCCTGGTCTATATCACCCATGATGAGGTCACCGCTTATCTGGATGAGATTGAACGTGAAGCCATGGGCACGCGTGAGATTGGGATCACGGGCGGCGAGCCTTTTATGAACCGAGATATCATCGGGATTATGGCTGAGTGTCTGCAACGTGGCTTGCAGCTAATTGTGTTAACAAACGCGATGCGGCCGATGATGCGCTTCAAGGAAAAGCTACTCCCCTTGCAAGCCCAATATGGCAAACAACTCACAATGCGCGTTTCTATAGACCATTATTCCCAGGCGACGCACGAAGACGAACGCGGCCCAGGCTCATGGCAACCCATGCTGAAGGGGTTGCAGTGGTTGTCAGATAACAACTTCACCATCGATATTGCCGGGCGTACCCGTTGGGGCGAAAATGAAGGAGACCTGCGTGAGGGCTATGCTGCGTTGTTCACTGAAAATAACATTCAAGTCGATGCGGCAAACCATAAGCAGCTTGTTCTTTTTCCTGAAATGGCGCCTGAAACCAGCGTGCCGGAAATTACCACCGCGTGCTGGGATATTTTAAACGTCGAGCCTACCGATATGATGTGCGCCTCCTCGCGTATGGTTGTAAAACGCAAAGGCGCTGATAAGCCGGCTGTTATTGCATGCACTTTGCTGCCCTATGAAGAAGAGTTCGAATTTGCCGCAACCTTGAGCGAGAGCAAAAAACGGGTTCATCTCAATCATTCCTTTTGCGCAGAATTCTGTGTTTTGGGTGGCGGCGCCTGTAGCGTTAAAGAGAGCGAGTAGGCGATTAGTCATTCGCCACGCACACACTGCTTATGCCTCTAAGAGCTAATCGAAACCGCAGCAACCGTAAATTATTGTACTCAGACTGTCGATGGCGATAGCGATTTAGCTCTGTGAGCCGCGAAAGTGCCGTAACCACCAGCAGATCGTGACAAGCTTCACAGAGCGCTGGCTTGCGGCCCTCTAACATCATTTTGGTGTGGCAATGACTGCCCGCAAACATCTATCTCTCTGGAACAAGGATAAAACCATGAGTAATCGCTTTCGCGCGGATCTGCGCCCCAATTTCCGACTCACTCTGCTTGCAGCACTAGTTAGCTTCGGTTCGGCACTGTCCGTCTCTGCCACAGAGAAGGTTTCTTACAACTATGGTAGCGCGGCCTACTTCGCAGGAGACGACCTTCAAGGCGCGAACATTCTTGCTTCCGGTCAGGTGCGGCGAAATATTCGGCTCACGCTGGACTATCGGTACGCCGATTTTGATACCGACCTTTCTAACGTAGACGTTACAACCCACACCGTGTTTGCAGGCGCCGGCTACCTGTTTCGGCAGCTAGACTGGGCTGACGTCATCGTCGATGCCGGTGGCTACTTCGCTCGGCTCAACCTCGATGCCGCTGGCGCCGACATCAATGTTAATGACGGTGGCGTTTTCACCAGCGTAAAAGCCCGCATATTGCCAATGAACCGTGTCGAAATTGAACCCTATGTGCGTTACTTCCACACGTTGGAAAGTAATGGCGACGGATTCGATTACGGACTGGAAGGCCGTTTCTTCTTCAGCAACAACGTCGCCATTCACGGTAGCGTCGAAGAATCAGACTTCTACGACGAAACCGTCTTCAGCTTAGGCTTCCGCTTCGGTCAGCAACGCGACCTGCAAAACTACTAAACCGAGACTCAACAGCAAGAGGGCTAGCAAGCTAGCCCTTTTTGTCAGAAGGACAGGTCGATCACCTCAACCGCGTAGCGGTCACGAGCATTCTTGCCTTCGCTCAAAACGATCAGCTGTGTACCCTGGAAGTTATAGAACACTTCAACGCCTTCACCGACCAGGTCTGAGCCCCCCGCGACAGGAATATTGCCGATTGCAGTGTTGCTCAACCTCCTCCCCAGTGAATTGTCGCCGTGGAGTTGTACACGACTGATAAAGTCATTATCGCGACGGTCTTCCGTGAGCACCGCCCACTCACCGCGCTCTACCGAGTGCGCCGCTGAACGAATATCGATGTCATCTGGCAGCGATGCGCGGTAGATCATGTCGAGGTTTGGGCTGTCACTGGAATAGAAGGTATGCCCGCCGGCAACCATCAGTTGCTCGCCATCTTCACTCAGCCACAACTCACCGTCGATGTCATAATCACCATGGTAGGGCGAGTCGCCAACAAACACGGCGCTTGAACCACTGATGGTTATTTTGCCGAAGTCAGTCGGGCTTACGCCATTGCTCGCTGCGTAAATCCAATCTTGTCTTGGATTGATATCCAGGGTTGCCGCATTCAACGTCACTCGATCACCCACGACCGCAGTGTTATTGGCAAAGTCGATAGTTACCATGTTGTTACCGACAATCACGTGGGCCCGCAGAGATCTATCCAGAACGATAGCGGGCGACTCCGTTTCTACCATCTGTTCATCAACGATTGTCATGTCTTGTAAATCGACTAAGGTCACCGAGTTGAGGTGAGAGATCGCCGCAAACGACTCGCCTGGGCTCAGCGCCAGATCGTAACCAACAGCTGACAACGGCAGAACCTGAGTCGCCATGGTATTGAGGCTAACTAACTTGAGCGCCTGGTCGCGCCCGGAGATATAGACCAGTGCGTGCAATGTCGCGCTGTACTCCGCCTTGTGGACCACATCATCAAGCCGATGAATGATACTCGAATCGTCTGAAAACACATTCACGTTAGCAACCGCCATCTGGCTGTCGTTGGCGCCGTTGTTAACCGTCAGGCCTATCTCATAGTTACCTGCTACCGAAGACCTAAAGTCGAAGATTGCCCCTGAGTTATCGGCCATGGAGGACCCTGCGGGCTCGCTGAGAACCGTCCAGCGGTAAGTTAGCGCCGCGTCCTCGGGGTCGCTGCTGAGTGTGCCATCGAGATTCGCAGACTGCCCAGCACGTAGCGAGGTGAACTTTTCCACCTCTGCTTTTGGAACTGACCCTACAGCAAGTTCGACGGTTGGATTCAACAGGAACAGGCGCGCTAGGGTCGGATCTTCAATGTTGTCATGCGCCACTACAACGTGAGCATCTGTGCGTTCCTTAGCAAACACAAACGCACCTTTCCAAGACTCTAGTGCGAGTTCGCCTAACACAGGCAAAGTGTAGCTGGCGGTTAGCACACCCGAATCTGCGTCATAAACCTCTACTTGTTCGCCACTAAGTGGGTTCGAATCAGACTGGTCTAGAACCAACCATTCACGCCCTGACTCATTCATATCGGCACTGGCAATCTGCAGATCACCATCACCAAGCGTCAGCAAATAGTTCATGTCCTGTGAGCGCTGGTCGGCAAGCTGCGTCACAACACCCGCCTTCGACAGCAGGTCTGCACCGTCTGCGCTGAACCAAAGATCACCATCGAAGTCATAGTCACCGTGGTAAGGCGAGTCATAGGCTAACGTAATTGTGTTGCTACTTAGATCGTATCGTTCGATGTCGCTGGGACTTAATCCATTGTTAGCGCCATAGAGCCGCTTACCATCGGGGTGTAGCTTCGCCAGAGTGCCTTCCCGAACACTGGTGCCGCCTTGGCCCTCTGTGAACGTACCTGTCGCAAAATTTAGAGTTGTCACGTTTGTCCATTGGCCAGTCGCCGGGAAACCAAAAGCGCGCAGTCCTTCGGGTCCCATCACGACGTCACCCATTTCCTCTTCCGCACCCACCGCAACCGTGTCAATCGTAGCCTCAGCTCGAAGATCAACGCGGCTAATGGAATTGGTATGACTGACTGCAGCGAAGTTGCCATCGGGCGACAGCGACAACGCTACGCCAGGCTCAGGTAATGGGACGGGTGTTTCGACGCCCGTTAAGCCATCCACCAGAAGCAACTGGTTGCCAGCCAGCACAACGACAATATCTCGGGCCGAATCGTATTCAGCGTCAATGACGGTGCCGCTCAGCGCAAACTCAACGTATTCACGATTCTCTGCCAAACTAGAATTGGCAGAGCTCGCTTCACTTGCGGCCGTTTGCAGCAGCCCAGCAATCGCTGCGCCATCGCTGCTACCTCCACAACCAGACAGTAGCAGTGAACAGATTATCCCGGACGTAACGTATTTCATGTGCAGACAACTCGATGGTGTGAGCGGTCAGTCTAGAAATTGCCTGTCAATAGAGCGACAGACTCGCTCACAGTCACCGAGCTTTATGTCCACTTTGTGCGCAGGCATACGCTGTGGTTGTGAGCCGTAACACTGAAAAAAATTAATTTGGACTCTGTCTAATTCTTTAATTCTCGTCAGTGGGCTCGATTTCTTCCACGATAACCGTGTTTTTGCGTCCTTTAAATCGCAAGTCGCGTAACTCACGGCGACGCAATCGCGCATACTTTTCGTTCCGTTCGCGCAGCAATGTTTCGAAAAATCTCAGGTCTACTTGCTGTCCGGCACCACTACCAATAGCGCGTAGCGACACCAACCCTGACTGGGGACCCCCAACCTGGAAACCGGGCGCCCGGGCGGCAAGCACCTCCCCCCGGGGACGCGGAGCTGCGCGTACAGGGCGTCCCCCCGCGAAATCTGCAATCTTGGGATCATAGGTTTGTACCTTAATTGGCAGAGAGGTCGCTAAAGTGGCACTTACCACATCGCCGCTGTGCTGAGATAGATGAGACAGCAGGTCGACCGGCCAGGCCGGGAACAAAGGCTTAGAATCTGCGTAGATAGTCGATAGGGTGATGTGCGTGTTTGTTTTCGCAACCCCACGTAGGGAGTTCACGAATAGTTCTGCGCCTTTCTTCAGCAGTCGGTCGATGTTGCTCTCGGTGTACGCTGTATTTTGAATGCTTGGGCCACCAACGGTGCCGAGGTAGAACCCGTAGATTGCGTTGGGGTTGCGCCAGTTGCGGTAGACGATTTCCCGTCTGATATCCTGCAGTGACAGCTCGACGCCTTGGATTTTGGTTAGTTTCGCCTCATGCAGAGGAAGTTGGTTCTGACCAACGCGAGCTTTTTCTGGATAAATTGTTGGGTAGTGCAGCGCGAGTTGTTCAATAACTAGCGCGTTGTGTAGATTCATCCAATAGGCCATTTGCGACTTACGACTGAGCTTACCGAGCGGCACCTGATTGCCGATAGACTCAAGATCTTCACGTAGCTGAGTTAGTACGGCTTTCCCTTTCTCGTCTATGTAAGAAAACGGGATACGGTTCGCTTCGAGGCGATATTTGCTGGTATGCCCATGGATGAATCGCGAGCCGGTAATGGCTGACGGGTGTTCAACCCCCACCCGGTCAGGCGCGCCAAAATCCACGACCAATGCTTGTACTGTCTCTTGCCACTGGCTGAAGTCAAATCGGTGTGGGGATTTCTCATTCGCCTCAGCGAATTGAGGAAACTTGTTTGGGGTAACAGCAAAATAGTTGGCGGGCCGTGGATCAGCTAAGAGCAAGTTTGGTGCACTGAAGAGAAGTAAGCCTAAGACTGTTACAGACCAGTTGTGTATTTTTTGCATGCGTTACCCCATTGGTTAATGAATGAAGAAATCGCTTACTAATGTAGCAACATTTTGCGCAGTTAACCGCGCTTTAAGTAAGAAACAAGTCCGAAAGCGCACAGCAACGCAAAAGCGAGCCCAACCCCAGTCATACCGAGCTTATATAGCAAGCCCAGCTTGGCTGTGTGCAGTGGATATGAAAAACTAAAAGCTCGATTAGCCATAGGCTGCTGTACTTCATTTTTAACGATCAAGCGACCATCTGAATGGTATTCCATAGATGAGAGCCCCAAACGATGCCAACCGTCAGCTTGCTGAAAAGCAACGCTGCGACTGGTTCTTTCAGACGAGTGCGGCGAGAAAGATCGAATTGTGGAATTTGGAAAACGCAGATAAACGGCGTCGACCATAGTCTGCCACTCTGGCAAGGCATTCGGCGCATCGTAGTGCTCTACTTGCACAAGGTCTGGAGTGGCTTCACCAAAACCATTCAGTAGAACTAGGCGAGACTCACTCGGGTATACCAAGATTACTCCGGTCAAAGCCAGCATGAAGACGGGTAGCAAAAACAGTGCACCAATATTGCCGTGACTGCGCATTAATGAGCCGCGCGACATTGTCTTTGGTAGAAGTCCTTGCCGAAAAGTGGGGCGTCGAGGCCACCAGATAATCAAACCAACTACAAGTAAAGGCATTAACAGCAAGCCGCCAAACCCGGCTATTTGTAGGCCGACTGAATTGCCGAGTAGAAACCGGTGATGTAGATCTAGTAGCCAGTCTTCTGAACGTCCATTGCTACTCCACTGTTCTAACATTTGCCCTCGTTGGTTATGCCATGCATAGCGACGGCCTTTGAGAAAAACCTTGTGGATACTGAGATCTTCGCTGTAGAGCTGAATGAAAACGACATCGTCAGCGGGGTAGCTTGACTCTATAACCCGAACCGCTTCGACGATTAAGGACACATCTACACCTTGTCGTGCATCAGGCAGGTCTAGCCAAAGAAATTCTTTTTTCCACAGTAATAGGGTGCCAGTAACGCTAATAACAAGCATTACAATGCTCAAGGTCAAACCAAGGTAGCGGTGAATAAGTTGTAGTTTCATAGATGGTTTTAGGTATAAAGGCCGAGATTTGTTATGGAGCACACAACCCAACTCTTGGTCAGCGCATTAACCGATAGAGCGGATTATTGCGATGAGCACGAGCCAAGAGCGCATGAGGGTTTCGGCTTTGCGTGACACCCCAGACCAACGGCCTGAACAACGGCCCTGACCAACGCGTCCAGAGTCGGCGAGCAGCGGGGCCGCAACGCATGGCTTCTGCAAATCTTTTTTGCTGAGTGTCAAAGTGGTCGCATGGGTCAAGCCAGGCCCGCGCTGCAAGCGCACCGGATACCATG
>JALZVT010000040.1 GCA_023300545.1 Pseudomonadales bacterium | reverse complement strand
AGGCCGTCGCAATCGCCGCAGGCGCCCGCCGGGTTGTTGAACGAGAACATGCGCGGTTCGAGTTCGCTAATGCTGTAACCGCAAGTGGGGCAGGCGTAGCGCGCAGAGAAGATCATGTCTTTCGAATCATCTTTTGCGTCAATGAAACTAACGCGAGCCAGACCGTCTGCAAGTTCAAGTGCGGTTTCAAACGACTCCGCCAAACGCTGTTGCATGTCGGGTCGTACCTTCAGCCGGTCAACAACGGCTTCGATGGTGTGCTTTTTGTTTTTCTCAAGCTCGGGCGGATGGTCGAGTTCGACCACCAGCCCATTGATGCGCGCCCGAATAAAACCGTTGCTCAGCAGTTCCTGAAACACGTGCAGGTGTTCGCCTTTACGTTCGCTGACCACCGGTGCGAGCACCATGATGCTGCTGCCTGCGGGTAACGCCAGCACCTGGTCAACCATCTGGCTAATCGTTTGGGCATCCAGCGGCAGATCGTGGGTGGGGCAGCGCGGTTCGCCAACCCGGGCAAACAACAGACGCAGGTAGTCGTATATTTCGGTGATGGTGCCCACAGTGGAGCGTGGGTTGTGGCTGGTCGACTTTTGTTCGATCGAGATAGCGGGGGACAGACCTTCGATATGATCGACGTCTGGCTTTTCCATCATCGATAGAAACTGCCGAGCGTAGGCCGACAGCGATTCGACATAACGCCGCTGCCCTTCCGCATAGAGGGTGTCGAAAGCCAGCGACGACTTCCCCGAACCGGACAGTCCGGTGATCACCACCAGCTTGTCGCGGGGCAGCGTGAGATTGATGTCTTTCAGGTTGTGGGTGCGCGCCCCACGAATGTCGATGTTGTCCACGATGTCCTCATCTATGCGCGACTTCTATGAGCCGCTGAACCGATCAAAGTACTGGCTGTAGAATGGCGGGGCAAGGGGCATATGACTGTGAAAGCAGGCTGATACCCCAGCTACTGACAGCTGGTGTCAGTAGTGCGGGTAACGCGGGTTCAAAGTGAGGCTGG
Organism: Pseudomonadales bacterium; assembly: GCA_023300545.1. Taxonomy (GTDB): domain Bacteria; phylum Pseudomonadota; class Gammaproteobacteria; order Pseudomonadales; family Azotimanducaceae; genus JALZVT01. The sequence goes on along the minus strand of JALZVT010000040.1, from coordinate 44,469 downwards.
GATGACTGATTTGACGGACTCTGAGCGGGTCAGCGCCTATCTTGCGAAAGCATCAAGCCCTTGAGGCTGATTGCTTACAGGCCGAGGCGGGGCGGGCGGATATACCTGCCCATGGCGCCTGCGTTACACTGCAGCGACTAAGCTATAAGGCCCAGCAGAGGCCAAGGGAAGACACAATGGCAGGCATTAACAAAGTGATCCTGATCGGCAATCTGGGTCGAGACCCCGAAACCCGCTACATGCAGAACGGCAATGCGGTAACCAATTTCAGCATCGCCACCAGCGAATCCTGGCGCGACAAGTCTTCCAATGAGAAGCAAGAGCGTACGGAATGGCACAACATCGTCTGCTTCGCGAAGCTGGGCGAAATAGCCGGTGAGTACCTGAAAAAGGGCTCGAAAGTGTTCATTGAAGGCTCGTTACGTACCAGTTCGTGGGAAGCCGACGGCGTCAAGAAATACAAGACCGAGGTGGTCGCGCGCGATATGCAGATGCTCGACAGCCGCGGTATGGGTGGAGGCCAAGGCGGTGGCGGCCAAAGCGGTGGCGGCATGTCAGACGGCGGCTACAATCAGGCGCCAGAAGGGCAGCCCGCCCAAGGTTTCGCGCCCCAGGGTGGCGGTGGCGGTGCCCCTGATGGTGCAGCTATGGTTGCTGACGACGACTTTGATGACGACATTCCCTTTTAACCGACAATCTGAGGTTCCCAAGCCTGCTGATGGGGCTCCTGTCACTCAGGACATGCCGCTGTTCCCGCTGAGCACGGTGCTGTTTGATGGTGGCCAGTTGCCGCTGCGGATCTTTGAGCCACGCTACGTCGATATGGTCAGCCACTGTATGAAGACCGACAGTGGCTTTGGCGTGGTGCTGATTCGCTCAGGTGCCGAGATTCGCACACGTCGAGAAGAGGCGGAACCCGATATATTCCACACGGGCACCGAAGCCCGCATCGAAGACTTCAATGCACTGTCGGACGGTGCATTGGGCATTGTCGGCCGTGGTGGTCGCAAATTGCGGGTGCGTTCTACCCGCCTGCAGTCGGACGGCCTGTTGGTTGGCAGCGTCGAGTTTTTGCCACCGGAGCCCTCAACGGGCGTTGAAGAGCGCTTCGACAGTCTGGTTGAGATCCTGCAGGAGCTGATTCGCCACCCGATGATTGAAAAGATGGATCTGCAGTTCGATTTCGAAGATGCCCGCTCAGTGGGCTGGAGATTGACAGAATTATTGCCTATAGAGGCGGAAATCAAGCAAAGCTTGCTGCAGATGCAGCTGCCCCGGGAGCGTTTGGTCGAACTGGTGCGGATTGTCCATAAGCTGAAGGGCTGAGGCGGGCTGCAATCCGCCCCATCAGTGCGTCCAGCATGCGTATAATCGCGCTATGTTGGTTAACCACCCGATACCCGTTGCAGGCAGTTGCACCGTCTTTGGTGAGATTCGTCACCGTTGATAGCGCTCTACGGCGGTACCTTTAACCCGGTTCATGTCGGCCATCTGCATGTAGCGGCTACCGTGGCAGATCGATTGCAGTTGCCCGAGATTCGGCTGGTGTTGTCAGCACGCCCACCACACCGTGACCCGGTGCCGGTTGGACATCGCTTGCAGATGCTTGAATTGGGCTGTGCGGAAGATGACCGCTTTGTGGCGGATGATCGCGAGGTGCAACGGCGAAAGGCGTCTTACACGGTAGACACCCTGATCAACGAACGGCGGCGCCATCCGTACTCGGCGATCTATTGGGTGATTGGCATGGATAGCCTGCTGACGCTGCGATCTTGGTATCAGTGGTGGCGGTTGCTGGATCTTGCCCATTTGGTGGTTGTTCGGCGGCCGGGCTATCGACTGCAGCTCGACCCAGTGTTGCGCGGATTGGTGCAACACCGAGGATTTGTGCCGCCGCCCTGGGCGCGTGGCAGTGATTGTCGGCCACGGGGTGTGGCGGGCAGTATCGTTATGTTGGAAGAACCCATGTTGGCGGTTTCTGCCAGCAGCATTCGGCAAGACCTGCGCAGTTGTTCAGGTTCTGTCAGGCAACCGGTCAGAGATGTCACCCCGGCGGTTGCGGACTATATTGCACAGCACGAGCTGTACAGATCGACAGACTAGATCGAAAGAGTTTTTAACATGCAGACAAAATACTTGGAGGCGCTGGTTTGACCGCGACCCGGAACAATTCAATGCCCTCAGCTGCTGAGCAGGCACAACAAATTCAACGGCTATTGGACAAGGTGCTAGGGTCGCTCGACGATCTAAAGGCAATCGACGTGCGTTCGATTGACGTGACTAAATTCAGTGACGTTACTGACTGGATGGTGCTGGCCAGCGGTACGTCGAATCGCCACGTACGTTCGCTGGTGAATCGAGTTGTGGAAGATCTGAAAGTTTCTGATACGCGCCCTCTAGGTGTGGAAGGTCGTGAAACCTCGGAGTGGGTGCTGGTCGACTATGGCGATGTCGTGCTGCACGTGATGCAGTCTGAAGCACGCAGCTTCTACGATCTTGAACGGTTATGGGCTGATTTGCCCGCCGAGTCTGCCAAGTGAAACTGCGACTCTGCGCTATCGGTAAACGATTGCCGAGCTGGCTTGAAGAGGGCATAGCGGACTACGTCAAGCGCCTGCCCAAACAGGCATCGCTTGAAGTCCTGGCGTTGAAAGCCAGTAAAAAACCGACCGCTGACGAAGCACGTGCGGAAGAGGCGGAACGACTTTTAGCCAAGGCGGCAGGTAGCGATGTGGTGGTTGCGCTGGATGAACGTGGTCTCCAGTGGAGCACGCGTGATGTTGCGAAACGCATGAGTGACTGGCGCGATAACGGTCAGACTGTTGCTCTACTTATTGGCGGGGCTGATGGGTTAGCGCAGGAGTGTCGGGACCGTGCTGCGCATCTTTGGGGACTGTCGAATCTTACGCTGCCCCACGGTGTTGCGCGGTTGCTTGCTGCCGAACAACTTTATCGGGGCTGGTCGTTACTGAACAACCACCCGTACCACCGCGAGTAGATAGAGAACGCTGCCGCGCCATGAGTAACTACAACCTCAAAGACCGCAGCTTTGAGCAGCGCCAGTTCACCGCTCGGGTGATGGTGATGTTTATGCTGGCAGTGCTTGGTGTGATGTTGCTGTTGGGTCGCCTGGTGCAACTGCAAGTCTGGGATCACGATACCTATACCACCAAATCTGATTCGAACCGGATTCAGCTGCAACCTATTGCGCCGATGCGTGGCTTGATCTTCGACCGTAATGGCGTTTTGCTGGCCGATAATCGACCGGTGTTTGCGTTGAACCTGGTTACTGAACGCATCGAAGATATGGACGCGCTGGTTGCTGAGCTTGGTACGCTAGTTGAGATCGAACCTGAAGATCTCGAAGCCTTTGCTAAGCGTAAAAAGCGCAAACAACGGCCTTACTCCCCGGTGGCGCTGCTCTACAATCTGAGTGACGAAGACGTAGCGCGCATTTCAGTGAATCGCCATCATTTGCCTGGTGTTGAGATTGGCACGCAGATGGTTCGTAACTATCCCTACGGCGAACTGTTTGCCCATGCGGTGGGTTCAGTGCGGCGAATCAATGAAGCGGATATGACTCGGCTTGACCCGGTGGCCTATAGCGGTACCTCGTTCATCGGCAAGCGCGGAGTGGAGCAGTTTTATGAAAGCTCGTTGCACGGTGAAGTGGGCCGGCAGTTAGTTGAAACCGATGCGCGTGGCCGAATTCGTCAGGTGCTTGAAACCTATCCGTCCAAGCAGGGTAGCAACGTCACTTTGCAACTCGATAGCCGTTTGCAAATAGCGGCACATGCTGCATTGGGTGAACGGCGTGGCGCGATTGTTGCCATCGACCCACGTAGTGGCGGTGTTTTGGCGCTGGTGAGCAACCCGTCATACGACCCTAATCCGTTTGTGACGGGAATTAGCACCAAAGCCTATCGTGCGTTAGCCGACGCTCGTGACACGCCGCTGTTCAATCGCGCGACTCACGGACAATATTCCCCCGGCTCAACTTTCAAACCCGTTGTGGCGCTGGCCGGTCTGGCGAGTGGCGTCACGAATTGGGGCGAGACCATGCTCGATAACGGCTTCTTTAAGTTGCCGAACCAAGAACGCATTTACCGTGACTGGAGCTGGAAGAAAAACAATGCTGGTGGTCAGGGCAAAGTGGATATGCGCCGCGCTATCTACCGTTCTTCCAACGTCTATTTTTACGATTTGGCGACCCGCATGGACATCAATGTGTTCACTGCGTTTGCGGGCCAGTTCGGGTTTGGACAAAACACGTCCATCGACATCGCAGACGCCCGTTCGGGGTTGTTGCCAACACCGGTTTGGAAGCGTGGCATGAAAGGTGAGGTGTGGTACCCGGGCGATACGGTGAATATGAGTATCGGCCAAGGGGACGTGCTGGTAACCCCGCTGCAATTGGCGACCTACGCCAATCTGCTAGCCAACCGTGGTGAATGGTTACGGCCGCGCATGTTGCTGGCGAGCAATGAACCGTTGACAGAATTTGATCCCAGTCCGAATCCCGAGCGCGTTGCGGGTCCAACCATGTCTGACTGGGAAGGGATTGTAGATGCCATGGAAGACGTTGTGCATCGAGGCCAAAAGGGCTTCGGCCAAAGTGGTACAGCCTATTCACACATCGGCACCGACCTCACTTACCGAATGGCGGGCAAATCAGGCACCGCACAGGTAGTGGAGATTCGCCAAGGTGAGGAGTACAGCGCGGAGGAGTTGAATGAATATCAGCGTAAGCACGCCTGGTTTATTGCCTTTGCGCCAGCTGACGATCCGCAAATTGCCATTAGTGTGCTGGTAGAAAATGGCGGCGGTGGAAGTTCTGTTGCGGCACCCGTTGCGCGCGCTGTGATCGATTCTTACCTATTGCCCACGCTGGCATTGCGCTAAGCGCGGATAGCAAGGGGTAACGCATGAACAACGATTTTGTTCGCTGGATGCCCGATCGCTCTGGTTTGGGCGATGCGCATGTAGTGCCGGGCTCAACGATTGACCCGCTGTTGCTCGGTGGTTTGCTGTTGATTATTAGTTACGGCTTGATGGTGCTCTACAGCGCCATCGAGAAAGACACGGCGATCTTGCAGGCACAGGCGATTCGCCTCGGTATTGCGCTTGTCACCATGGTGGTCGCGGCCTATATAAAACCGCTGTTTTACTTACGTTGGGCGCCACTGATCTATTGCGCCGGCCTCGTCATGCTGGTGTTAGTTCTTGTTGCAGGTGTTAGTGCGAAGGGTGCGCAGCGTTGGTTGGAGATTCCTGGCGTTACGCGCTTTCAACCCAGCGAGTTGATGAAGATTGCGGTGCCGCTTATGGTGGCGTGGTATCTGCACGAGCGACAGTTGCCGCCGAATGCGCGCACGCTAATTGTGGCGCTGCTCATTACCTTTGTACCGGCTGCACTTATTGTGCGGCAGCCTGATCTGGGTACGAGTTTGCTAGTCGCGGGTGCGGGTCTTTCAGTGATTGTGCTAGCCGGATTACCCTGGCGTCTGGTGATGTTTTCTATTCTCGCCGTTGCTATGGCGGCACCTGGTCTATGGTATCTGCTGGAAGACTATCAACGCGGCAGAATACTCACGTTGTTTGATCCCGAAAGCGACCCGCTGGGTGCGGGTTGGAATACCATTCAGGCAAAAACCGCGATTGGTTCTGGTGGCGTGTTTGGCAAGGGGTTGCATGAAGGTACCCAAAGTCAGCTCAACTTTTTGCCCGAAAGCCAGACCGATTTCATTATAGCGGTGATTGGCGAAGAGCTCGGATTGGTTGGCGTGCTGGTGTTGTTGGCGTTGTATTTGGTGGTCATTGCGCGTGGACTGTTCATGTCTACTCAGGCGCCAAGTACGTTTGGGCGTCTGCTGGCTGGGGCGCTAACGCTTACGTTCTTTGTCTATGTGTTTGTGAATATTGCGATGGTTTGCGGGCTGTTGCCAGTGGTTGGTGTGCCGTTACCATTGGTTAGTTACGGTGGCACGTCAGCCATTACGTTGCTGGCAAGCTTTGGCATAGTGATGTCTGTGCACGCGCACCAAACCTGGCGACGTTAGAGCGCCAACCCCACTTATTTGTGAGATCCCTATTGAATATCACCGGTTCTGATACCTCAAAACGCCCTGCGATAGATCGCGCTGTATCTACTTTGTGCTCGACCGTTCGGTGCGCGGTTCTGGGGCTGTTGCTTAGCCTGACATCAGTGTTGGTGTTCACGCCGGTAGTGAACGCGGCGGAGTCCGTGTATACCGACCGTGAAGACGTGCAGGACTATATTGCTAGTCTGGTGGACGAGCATGGCTTTCAAGCGGAGGAGGTGCGCTTGCTGCTGGCGAATGCGGAGCGCAAGCAGAGCATTCTGGATGCGATTTCAAAACCAGCTGAGCGGACACTGGAATGGAAAGACTATCGAAAGATTTTTCTAACCAGCGATCGCATTGAGCGAGGTGTGACGTTTTGGCAAGACAACGCTGAGGTGCTAGCGCGAGCTGAGTCTACCTACGGAGTGGGTGCGCAGTATATTGTTGCAATTATTGGGGTCGAAACCCGATACGGCAAACACATGGGTAAATATCGAGTGCTGGATGCGTTGGCAACACTTGGTTTTGACTATCCGCCGCGCGCCAAGTTTTTTCGTAAGGAACTCACTGAATATCTGTTGATGACCCGCGAAGAAGGCATGGACCCTCGGGCGCAGTTAGGCTCGTACGCCGGAGCAATGGGTTTTGGGCAGTTTATTTCATCCAGCTTTCGAGCCTACGCGGTCGATTTTGACGGTGATGGGGTGCGCGATATTTTGCGCAACAAAACAGATGCCATTGGCAGCGTTGCAAACTATTTTAAGCGCCACGGCTGGCGCGGTGATAGTCAGGTCATTGTGCCGGTGGCGTTGCAAGACCCGGCAGCCGATAAGCTGGCAAATCAGGGAGAAGCGTTGCGCCACACCGTTGGCGCGCTGCGCGCGCAGGGTGTTGTTGTGCCCTGTGCTGACAACGCTGCCAAAGCGGCGCTCTTTCGAATGGAAGCTGCGGCGGGCACCCAGTATTGGGTAGGGCTGAATGATTTTTACGCGATCACGCGTTACAACCATTCCTCAATGTACGCACTGGCTGTGCATCAGTTGGCTGAAGCGATTGCAGCAGCACGATCAACCTCGACAGCTTTGACGAATGCCACTGAAAATCCATGAGGGCGTATTTGCAACAGGACTTCGCATTATCGCAATGGCGAGTTCTCTCCGGGCTGCTGCTATCGCTGGTTCTCTGGGGTTGCCAATATTCAGCGCCCAGCTCATCACCCGGCACGGATAGCGGACCGCTGCGCATACCTGCCGGAGTGCTGTCCCAGCCTGACCCAGTGCCGCGGGATGAGCCGCTGAGTGCCAGTGGCAATTCCCTCAGTTACGTTGTTTTTGGTAAACGCTATTACCGTCTTGATAGCGCCCGCAACTTTGATGAGACTGGCGTTGCTTCATGGTATGGCCGCAAGTTCCATGGCCGATTGACGGCCAGTGGCGAGCCCTACGACATGTTCAGCATGACGGCCGCGCACAAATCGATTCCGTTGCCTGCGTTTGCGCGGGTCACCAATCTTGCCAACAACCGGTCTGTAGTGGTGCGCATCAACGATCGCGGCCCCTTTGTCGACGATCGACTAATTGATCTGTCTTACGCTGCGGCGGCCAAGCTCGACATGCTTGATAAGGGCACGGCGAATGTGCGTGTCGTTACCCTATCTGGCGTTCCCGGCGAGTCCGTGCCGCTGCAGACCGCTGCCACCGTCTATGTAAAACCCTACCAAGAGCCTCAGCCCATATTGAGTCTGCCGAGCCCGACACCAGGGGCAACCATTGCACCGCAACCCGGTGGCGACATCGTACTTGCCAGTTCTTCGGGTCGTTTTTTGCAAATTGGCGCGTACGGCAGTTTTGCGGCTGCGGATGAACTGCGCGTGCGGGTTGATGGCTCGGTGGTGGGAGTGGTGTTTGTCTCCAAACTACCCAGCAGCGCGCTGTTTCGCGTGCAGATTGGCCCCTTTACAACCGCGGCCGAATTGGCTGCCGCGAAGGCGACGCTGTTGGAGCGGCATTCAATCGATGCGATCGTCGTTGCACTTGCCGAAGCTCAGCCCAGCTGCTGTTAAACTAACCTCTGAAAGCCTCCGGATACTAAAATGATGAATCTAATCCCGCTGCTCGGTTTGCCCTCTTTCCGCTCTCGTGCTGTTAGCTGTGCTGTTGTGGCCGTTGCCCTGTGGGTTGGCTCGGTCCACGCCGCAGAGCCCCAGCGGGGCTCGGTTATGGTGCAGAAAGTGCCAGAGGTGAACGCCAAATCCTACCTGCTGATTGATGCGGGTTCGGGCAAAGTGCTTGCAGAGAAGAATTCTGACGAGACCTTGCCGCCAGCCAGCTTGACAAAAATTATGACCAGCTTTGTAGCGGCAACCGAACTGGCAGCCGGCCGGGTACAACCTACCGACCGGGTAGAGGTCAGCGTTAAGGCCTGGAAGATGGGCGGCTCGAAAATGTTTATTCGTGAGGGCACCGAGGTGCCCTTCGAAGATTTGATGAAAGGCGTGATCATTCAGTCGGGCAACGACGCGAGCGTAGCCATTGCAGAGCATGTGGCGGGTGATGAAGCAGCCTTTGCCGATATGATGAATCAGCTCGCCAAAGACATTGGCATGACGCAGTCAAACTTCGCGAACGCCTCTGGTCTGCCCAACGAAGACCATTACACCACCGCCCGTGATCTGGCGACGCTCACGCAGACACTCATTGAGCGTTTTCCCGAGCACTACGAGCTCTACTCGCAAAAGTCATTCCGCTTTAACGACATTGATCAACCCAACCGAAATCGGTTGTTGTGGCGGGATAAAACAGTTGATGGTGTGAAGACCGGTCATACCAATGCGGCTGGCTATTGTCTGGTGTCGTCTGCTTTGCGAAATGGTCAGCGGTTGATTTCTGTGGTCATGGGCACTGCCAGCGACGAAGCGCGCATGAAAGAAAGCCAAAAGCTGTTGAGCTATGGTTTTCGAAATTTTGAAACCCGGCGAATCTATGACGCAAACGTTCTGTTGAAGAACGCAGAGCTGTGGTTCGGCGAGGCAGGCACGGTTGAGCTGGGTATCGAGGAAGATTTATACGTCACTATTCCGCGTGGTGCCTACGACATGGTCACAGCAGATATGAATCTGCCTGAACTGATTGAAGCGCCACTCACAAAGGGTGAGTCGATTGGTGAGCTACGCCTGACACTTGGCGGTGAGGTGATCAGTCGCACTCCATTGGTTACGTTGGCGGCGGCAGCGGAGGCTGGTTTTTTCAACCGCATGTGGCAACGTGTGGTGTTATTTTTTCAGGATTTGATTAGCGGTGACTGATACCGATGCCCCGAAAATAGAATTTCCGTGCCGTTACCCCGTTAAGATTGTCGGCACGAACTCCATCGACTTTGTGGCGCGCGTGACCAGCATCGTGCGTGTCCACGCGCCAGAGCTGACTGAAGACGATGTCTCTATCAAGCTGAGTAGCGGTGGTAAGTACTGCTCTACGACCTGTGAGATAGTGGCTACTGGCGAAGACCAGTTGCGCGCGTTGCACGAAGAACTGCGTGAGTTCGACGCCGTGTCTATGGTTCTTTAGCTTGGGTTCTTTGAGTAGGGTTCTTTGAGTATGGTTCTTAACACGTGATTGTCAGAGATCTCGGGCTCACCCAGTACGCTGATGTTTTTCCGCGCATGCAGGCCTTTACGGCCGAGCGCGATTCGGCGACGGCTGATGAACTCTGGTTCACTGAGCACGAACCCGTATTTACCCAGGGGCAGGCGGGTAAGCCCGAGCACCTGTTGTTACCAGGTGACATTCCGGTGGTGCAAACCGATCGAGGCGGCCAGGTTACCTATCATGGCCCCGGTCAGATCGTTGGTTATCTGTTGTTTGATCTGAAGCGTCTTGGCATTGGCCCGCGCGCGCTGGTGCGCGGCATTGAGGCGGCTATTTGTCAGGTGCTGGCGGGCTACCGTATCGAAGCTGCGAATCGTGATGACGCGCCTGGGGTTTATGTGGCTGGCAGCAAAATCGCCAGCCTGGGTTTACGCATTCGGCGGGGCTGCAGCTACCACGGCTTGAGTCTGAATGTCAGTATGAATCTCGAACCGTTTCAACGCATCAATCCATGTGGGCTAATAGGAATGGAAGTCACCGAAATGGTGGCGTTGGCCGATAATGTCGCCATCGACAAAGTTCGCGATGAACTGGAAGTGGCACTGCGTGAGACGTTTGCAACCGACTGAAGTAAGTCGCACTACCGTCCAAATTAAAAACAATAGGGGAGAACAAAAATGGAGCTAACTAACAAGGTGGCGGTGATTACCGGCGGCAGTGGTGGAATTGGTCTGGCAATGGCCAAGGCGTTTTTAGCTGAGGGCGCGCGAGCGATTGTGCTTGCGGATTTGAACGGTGATTTAGCCCAGGCGGCAGCTGCAGAATTAACCAAGGGTGGTGCGGTTTGTGACGGAGTTGCGTGTGACGTCACCAATGAAGCGCAGGTAGCGGCTTTGGTGGATGGAGCGATTGCCCGACACGGTCAGGTTGACCTGTTTTGTTCCAACGCCGGTGCGGGTGGTGAAGGCGTGCTCACCGATGCGTCAAACGAAGTTTGGCAAATGCAGTGGGAGCTGCATGTGATGTCGCATCTGTACGCGGCACGCGCCGTGTTGCCGTCGATGATTGAACGTGGTGACGGTTATCTGTTGAACACCGCATCTGCTGCCGGGCTGCTTGCGGCACTGGGCAGCGGCCCATACACAGTGACCAAAGCGGCAGCGGTGAAGATGGCGGAGTTTCTATCGATTACCCACGCTGACGATGGCATCAAAGTGTCTGTGTTATGCCCGCAAGGGGTGAACACTGCGATGGCGCCGCGCAGTCTTGGTGATGGCCAAACAGATGGCATTATCGAGGCCGAAGAATTGGCGCAGACCGTGGTTGATACGTTGCGCGAAGAGCGATTTTACGTGCTGCCTCACCCTGAGGTGGGCGACTATGTGCGTCGCAAGGGTGATGACGTTGATCGCTGGTTGCACGGCATGCAGCGCCTGCGCAGAAAGACGCTGGATGCTTAGCGAACTGCTGGCTAGCGCTTGGCGCACACGCTGCAATTCTCAGCGCGCGACAGTTGCAGTTTTTGCCACTGCTGAAACTTCGCGTCCATCACTAGAATGTACCCCGACAAGCTCTCACCGACACCGGTGATGAGCTTTAACGCTTCCAGCGCCTGCATGGAGCCGATGATGCCAACCACCGGCGCGGCCACGCCGTTGTCAGCGCAATTCATGTCTGAGGTGGCCTTGGTGTCTGGGTAAAGACAGGCGTAGCAGGGCGCGTCTGGGTCGCGAAAATCGAATACCGCCACCTGTCCTTCCCAGCGAATTGCGGCGCCAGATACCAGTGGTGTATTGCTGGCTACACAGGCGGCGTTGATGGCGTAGCGCGTGGCAAAATTGTCTGTACCGTCGAGCACAATGTCTGCTGTGCTGACCAGTTCGGCGAGCTGGGTGCGGTCTACGCGAGCGTCGACTGCAGTGACCTGGCAGTCAGGATTGATCTCGGCGAGGCTCGCTTTGGCAGACTCAACTTTCGAGCGACCGATGTCAGAAGTGCCGTGAATAATCTGCCGTTGCAGGTTGCTCGCCTCGACAGTGTCGTCGTCGACAATAGTTAGTTTGCCAACGCCAGCCGCTGCCAGATAAAGCGCGAGTGGCGCGCCGAGCCCTCCCATACCAACAACCAGCGCGTGGGCCGCCAGCAGTTTCTCCTGCCCGTCGATATCGAGCTCGGGCAGCATGATGTGCCGGCTGTAGCGCAGAAGTTGGTCGTCTTTCATGATGTGTCTTTCATGCTTCGTCACTCATGATTCGTTTTTGCGCGCGCGGGTTACGCGGCAATGTCCGGCCAGATCATTATACGTCACTATATCGGTCAGGCCTGACTGGGTGAATAGGTTGGCAACTGCGTCTGCCTGATCTGCACCTTGCTCAACAAACAGCAGGCCACCTGGCGCCAGTTTTGTTGCCGCGCCCGCCGCTAGTTTTTTATAATCATCTAGCCCGAGGGCGCCGGCGACCAGTGCCTCGACGGGTTCGAATCGCAACGAGGGTAGGTGTGGGTCATCAGCTCGAATATAGGGTGGATTGCTAATCACAACATCAAACTGGCCGTTGAGGTTTTGATACCAGTCGCTGATGACGCATTCAATATCACACCCATGGCGAGCGGCATTGTTCGCGGCCACAGTCAGCGCCGCCGCGCTTCGATCTACTGCGACTATGCTGAGGTCGGGGCGAGCGTGCTTCAAGCTCACCGCAATGGCGCCGCTGCCGGTGCCTAGGTCTGCAACTCGAGCGTTTGTGGGGCACTGATCTATGGCGAGCTCCACAAGCAATTCGGTATCAGCCCGCGGTATAAGAACATCTGGCGATACCGTGAATTCAAGACCAAAGAATTCACGGCTACCCGTGATGTACGCCAGTGGTTCACCGGCGTGCAAGCGTGCAAGTTCTGGCGCTAACTTTTCCAGAACGTCGGCTGTCGGCTCCACTTCGCCAAAGGCGAACACCTTAGCGCGGTTCCAACCTAGCGCGCGCGCAATCAACAGTTCGGTGTCGAAGCGCAATTCAGCAGGTGCGCCGGCTAACAATGACTTAACGCTAGGCACGTAAGTGTCGCTTAGGGTTCGCCGAGCTGCTTCAGCAAGTCAGCCTGATGCTCTTGCACCAGTGGTTCGATAATGTTGTCGCAGCCGCCTTCAATAACCTCGTCGAGTTTGTACAGGGTGAGGTTGATACGGTGGTCGGTCACACGACTCTGGGGGAAGTTATAGGTGCGAATGCGTTCTGATCGGTCGCCGCTACCCACCAGGCTGCGGCGGCTCTCGGCCTGTTCCGCCTGCTGTTCACTGACTGCAACTTCATTGAGTTTGGCCTGCAGCAGCGACATGGCCCGAGCTTTGTTTTTGTGTTGTGAACGTTCGTCCTGGCACTCGACAACAATACCGGACGGCAGGTGAGTAAGGCGCACCGCGCTGTCGGTCTTGTTAACGTGCTGCCCGCCGGCACCTGATGCTCGGTAGGTATCGACCCGCAAGTCACCCTTGTTAATTTCGATCGCTTCCAGTTCGTCTGCTTCGGGCAATACGGCAACCGTGCAGGCCGAAGTATGAATGCGGCCTTGGGATTCTGTTTCTGGCACGCGCTGCACACGATGGGCGCCACTCTCAAATTTCAGGCGACTGAAAACGTTTTTGCCTTCGATGCGACTAACCACTTCCTTGAAGCCGCCATGCTCACCGGAGCGTGCGCTGATCAACTCTACTTTCCAGCCTTTCGTTTCGGCGTAGCGGGTGTACATGCGATGCAGGTCGCCAGCGAAAATTGCAGCCTCGTCGCCACCCGTACCCGCGCGAATTTCTAAAAAGACGTTGGCGGCATCGTTGGGGTCGCGTGGCAACAGCAGAGCTTGCAGGTGCGCTTCGGCGGCTGTGAGTTCGTTACCCAGCCGGGAAATATCATCGTTTGCCATCTCGCGGATGTCAGGATCATCGTCAGCCTGCATTACCTTGCAGTCGCTGAGTTCTTCTTCGAGCGTACGAACCTTTGCAAAGGTGGCGATAACAGGCTCGAGTTCTGAGTATTCCTTTGACAGCGCAGTGAACTTATCGCGATTGGACACAATCTCTGCATCCGAGAGCAGTGCCGCGATTTCTTCATGGCGATCGGTCAGGTCATCGAGTTTGACCTGCATGTTGGCAGATAGAGACATTGCTGGATTATCCGGGTTACTTCAGGTCGTAGACAGAGCGGAGGAAATCTACCAGATCGGAGCGACCTTCGGCGCTGGCATTTCGCAGCGCCTGTGTTGGAGCGTGCATTAGTTTGTTTGTCAGATTACGGGCAAGCGCGTTCATTGCGACTTCGGCATCGCCATCTTTGGCAAAAGCGTGCAGTGCTTTTTGCACTTCTGTGTTTTGGACGTCGCCGGCATTGGCGCGGAGTTTTGCAAGTATTGCGCCGGCGTCTTGCAGTCTACGCTTGCGCACGTAGTCAGCAGCACCTTCTTCGACATACTTTTCGGCGCCGGCGGCGGCCTTTTGGCGCTCAGCGTTGTTCTGCTCGATGATCTGGGTGAGATCGTCAATAGTGTACAGATACACATCGCGAAGTTCGGCAACCTCAGCTTCGATGTCGCGAGGCACGGCGATATCGACCATAAACATAGGGCGCTGGCGGCGCTTGCGCAGCGCGGCTTCCACGGTGCCTTTACCGAGTACCGGCAGGCTGCTGCCGGTGGATGCAATGACCATGTCGTAGTCGTGTAGCACGTCTCCCAGGTCAGTGAGTAACATGGCTCTGCCGGCAAACTTCTCGGCCACAGCGCGTGCATTGGGTAGTGAGCGGTTAGCCACTGCTAGCCCGCCAATGCCTTGTTTTACAAGGTGCTCGGCAACCAGTTCGATGGTTTCGCCTGCACCCAAGAGTAAGGCGCGGGTGTTGCTCAGATCGGAAAATATGGTGCGGGCCAGACTCACCGATGCAAAGGCGACTGAGACGGGGTTCTTGCCAACGTCGGTTTCAGAGCGGATCCGCTTGGCCGCATTGAGTGATACGTCGGACAGCAGATTTAATTCTGGACCCATTACGCCGCTGCTGCGGGCCTGCTCCCAGGCCGTTTTCATCTGCCCCATAATCTGTGGTTCACCCAGCACCTGTGAGTCGAGCCCGGCAGCAACGCGAATCACGTGGCTGGCCGCGTCGGCCTCCCAGTGGGCATAAACGTGGTTGTCGAAATCGGCAGGTGAGAGTTGGCGGTGAGCCGCGAGCCAGTTGCGCATTGGCGTGCTGTCGGTACCGGTCATCGAACAATACAGTTCTGTGCGATTGCAGGTGGACAGAATGGCGGCTTCCCCCACGGCGGCAACGCTGTTCGTCAGGTCGGCCAAGGCGTCTTGCAAACCATCAGCCGGAAACGCGAGCTGCTCTCGCAGTTCGAGTGGGGCGGTTCGATAATTTATGCCGTAAGCGAGTATGGCCATGACAAAGGCAGAGTTGGTATCCCGGTGAGTCTGCGGCCATGATACACCCTTATAACCATTGATAGGTCACGAACTCCGCCTGTGAATATAGTTAAACCTCTAATTAATAAGCCTTTTTTCCGGTTTTGCGCATTGCTCCTTACACTGTTGGCAGGCGCGCTGAGTGGCTGTGCGTCGCAGCCACAAGCGCCGGAATTATTTGAGGGTGGTGAGACCTTTGCCGACGGGTTTGTCGCCCAGGGCAAAATCAGTCTGCGGCCGTTGGGTGAATCAAAGGTTAAGGGCTTCAGCGCCAGCTACCGCTGGCAGCAGATAGGCGAGCGCTATGACCTCGAACTATGGGGGGCCCTTGGTCAGGGACGCACACGCATTACAGGCACGGCTAACAGCATTGAGATCGTTGATGGCACCGGGAAAAGAGTGCGCAGCCGCAACCCCGAGAGACTACTTAAGCGCCACCTCGGCTGGTCGTTACCCCTGTCTGTGTTGCCCTATTGGTTGCAGGGGCAGCCGGCGCCGGCGCCGCCAACGCCGCCGGCAAAAACGATGCGTTTTCAATCAAATGGTGACCTTGAGACCTTGAAACAGCTCGATTGGTCGCTGGAGTTTGCCCGCTATCGTCTTGTGAGAGGCCCCAGTCGGGAGGCGCGCCTGCCTGGGCGGCTCCGCGCCAGCAGCGATCAGCTCAAACTGACCATAGTTGCTCGTGACTGGAGTATCTAAAACCCTGTTCTGGCACTAGATAACTGCCCGGACCTTCCCTAGAATACGCACCCCGCGACAGCTGCGGCCGTCGTTAGGACACCGTTGGGGTGTCGCCAAGTGGTAAGGCACCAGGTTTTGATCCTGGCATTCGCAGGTTCGATCCCTGCCACCCCAGCCATCTTTCTGCGCTTTTGCTGCGTCCTTCATGCCCTCTTGCTGAGTGGGCTCACTGTAATTGGCTTCCCGCATGTCTACGAAGTTGATGATCTTCTCTGGCTCGGCCAACGCTTCTCTGGCATTCAGGGTGGCGTCGCAGCTGCGCATGGAACTCGGTCGTGCAGACGTCGGGCGGTTTAGCGACGGCGAAGTGAACGTTGAGATCCATGAAAACGTTCGTGGGCAAGACGTGTTTTTGGTGCAGTCTACCTGCGCTCCGACCAACGATAATCTCATGGAATTGATGATTATGGCTGACGCGATACAGCGAGCGTCAGCGCAGCGCATCACGGCGGTCATTCCCTATTACGGCTATGCGCGCCAAGATCGCCGGCCCCGTTCGGCCCGTGTAGCGATCAGCGCCAAAGTGGTCGCCGATATGCTGAGTTCAGTGGGGGTTGATCGAGTGCTTACTGTGGATCTGCATTCCGATCAGATTCAGGGCTTTTTTAATATGCCCGTTGATAATGTCTATGCCTCTCCGGTGCTGATGGACGATGCTCTTGCACGCAATATGCAAGATCCGGTTGTTATCTCGCCAGATGTCGGTGGTGTGGTTCGTGCTCGAGCGATTGCCAAGCAGTTGAACGATGCTGACCTTGCCATTATCGACAAGCGCAGGCCGCGTGCGAACGAAACTGAGGTTATGAATGTTATTGGCGACGTTAGTGGTCGTCCCTGTGTATTGATTGATGATCTGGTCGATACTGCGGGCACGCTATGCACCGCAAGCGCTGCACTGAAAGAGCGTGGCGCTACTCATGTTTATGCCTACATTACCCACGCCGTGTTGTCTGGTCCGGCGGTGGCTCGAATTGCAGCGTCAGATATCGATGAGATGGTCGTTACAGATACCATTCCGTTGCGAGAAGACGCACAGGGCTGCGATAAAATTCGCCAGCTCAGTCTCGACAGCCTGCTCGCTGAAGCGATTCGGCGAGTTAGCAATGAAGAATCAATTAGCGCGATGTTTCGGTGATGATGATCATTACCGAGGCATTAACTAAACCCCGACGGACGCTGGTCGCAGGCCCCGTTGGATTTTTATAACTGACAAACCATAAAATCTCAGGAGATTAAGATGTCAGACCAAAATATTTTGACCGCAGTAGGTCGCTCCGACATGGGGAAAGGTGCGAGCCGCCGCCTGCGTCGTTCGGGCGGAAAGGTCCCAGGAATTGTCTATGGGGGCGGTAACCCTGCTGTGCCAATCACGCTCTTGGAAAAAGAGCTGAACAAGGCTATGGCGACCGAGTCGTTTTTCTCACAAATTCTTAATGTGAAAATCGACGGTGGTGACCAGCAAGCTGTTGTTCGTGATGTCCAGCGCCATCCGGCGACTGAGCGTGTTATGCACATCGACTTTCTGCGCATTCGGGCAGACCGAGTTATTCAGGTTAGTGTGCCGATTCACTTCTTGAACGAAGACACAGCGCCCGGCGTTAAGATGGGTGGCGGTAATGCGCAGCACGCCATGACAGAGCTGGAAGTCAGCTGTTTGCCAGCGGCTCTACCTGAGTTTGTTGAACTTGATATGGGTGAAGCCGAAATTGGTCAGATCCTGCATATTTCTGATATCAAGCTGCCTGAAGGCGTAACCAGCGTTTCTCTCGCTCTTGGCGAAGACCATGACTCGCTGGTAGCAACTATTGCCGCACCGCGTGCCGAGGTTGAAGAGACTGAAGGCGATGCAGAGGGCGATGCAGCTGCTGGCGCTGATGACGCAGCCGATGAGCCAGAAGGCGAAGGCTAGTCCGCTAAAGCTGATAGTGGGGCTGGGTAATCCTGGCCCCACTTACGCGAACACGCGACACAATGTGGGTGCAGTGTGGGTGGAAACACTCGCACGGCAGCACGGCATTGTGCTGCGCGATGATCCGAAATATCACGGGTTAGTAGGTCGCGGCGATATTGCCGAGACTGAGGTGCGTTTGCTGATTCCACTCACCTATATGAATCTGAGTGGTGACGCCGTTGCGGCGCTCGCCAGATTCTTCAAAATTGCAGCGCCAGAGATTCTGGTGGCGCATGATGAGCTGGCGTTTGAGCCGGGTCAGGTGCGGCTGAAAACCGGCGGTGGTATCAACGGCCACAATGGTTTGCGCGACATCATTCCTAAACTTTCAAATGACGATAAGTTTCATCGGCTAAGAATAGGCGTTGGGCATCCAGGTTCGCCTGACAAGGTGGCCTCGTATCTCACCTCTGCGCGAATTCCAGCAAAAGAGCTCGATAAAATTGAGACCGCGCTGGTGTTTAAACCGTACGCATTGGAAGCGCTCATGCAGGGCGACATAGCTCGTGCTATGAACTCCATTAATACCAAACCGCCAAAGCCACCTAAACCACCCAAAGCACCGGGGCCGGAATCTTTGGCTGACACCCCACCAACCCCAACGCAAACCCCAACGCAAGAAAAGGAATAGACACACCATGGGATTTACCTGCGGCATCGTTGGCATGCCCAACGTCGGCAAATCGACGCTGTTCAACGCGCTCACCAAAGCGGGCATTGATGCTGAGAATTTTCCGTTTTGCACCATTGAGCCTAATACCGGAATGGTGTCAGTGCCCGATCCACGGCTGGACGCCATCGCGGGCATTGTGTCACCGCAAAAGGTTGTGCCGTCGACTATGGAGTTTGTAGATATTGCCGGTCTGGTAGAGGGCGCCTCAAAGGGTGAAGGCCTTGGCAACCAGTTTCTAGCGCACATTCGCGAAACCCAGGCGATTGCTCATGTGGTGCGCTGTTTTGACGATCAAAATATCGTGCATGTGTCGGGTCGGGTGTCGCCACGCGACGACGTAGAAATTATTAATACTGAGCTGGCACTGGCTGATCTCGATACGCTGGAACGCACCCACGACCGAATTCGCCGGGTCGCAAACTCCGGCGACAAAGAAGCGGTTAACGCTCTGAAGTTACTCGATCGTTTGAAAGATGCACTCGAAGCAGGTTCGCCCGCTCGTGCAGTCGAGATGACGCCGGAAGAGAGAGTGGAGTTGCTGCAATATCATTTGCTGACAGCAAAGCCGGTCATGTACATCGCTAACGTCGATGAGAACGGAGCTGATATTGCGAGCAACCCGATGCTGCAGGAGCTCAGTGAGATTGCCAAAGAGGAAGGTGCTGGCATTGTCGTGGTTTGCAATAAAATTGAAGAAGAAATTGCCGAGCTTGAAGACGAAGAGAAGCTCGAGTTTTTAGCTGATCTTGGTCTTGAAGAGCCGGGTCTGAACCGAGTGATTCGAGCCGGCTATTCGCTACTGGGCTTACAAAGCTATTTCACCGCGGGTGAAAAAGAAGTTCGCGCATGGACTGTTAAAACCGGATCTACTGCACCTCAGGCAGCAGCGGTGATTCACACCGATTTCGAGAAGGGCTTCATTCGCGCAGAAGTGGTTGGCTATGACGACTTTGTGGGTAACAAAGGCGAGTCGGGAGCAAAAGAGGCTGGCAAGTGGCGTTTGGAAGGCAAAGAATACATTGTGGCTGATGGTGACGTTGTGCACTTTCGATTTAATGTCTAGCAATAGGCCGGGGTTAGATATCAAGCTTTGGAATGTGCGTATCCGCTATTCACTCCACCTGCTGCTAACGCTGTTCGTTTTTCTGTATGCCGGCTCAACGTTTGCCGCGCTTGCAGCTGAACCTGCTGATACTTCGAAGCGTTCGGCCACGCCGACCAAACAACTCGCTTCGTACTACGAACTCATCTACCAGATTCGAGTTGTTTCCAGGAAAGCTGGCAGCAAATCCTCTATTGGTTCCGGCTTCCAGGTGTCGGCGGACGGCCTCATCATCACCAATTTTCACGTTGTTGCCGGCGCGGTAAATTCACCCGATAGTCATCGCATCGAATACTTTGATCAGACCGGTAGCTCGGGCGAGCTGACACTGCTCGATTTTGATGTGGTTAATGACCTTGCTTTATTGCGGCATCCATCTCCCCAGGCGCGTCACTTTGAAGTCGACACAGGAGCTGTTGAGAAAGGCGCCATGATTTATGCGCTGGGTAACCCGCACGATTTGGGCGTTACTTTAAAGCAGGGCGCTTTTAACGGCTTTGTGGAACACAGTTACGACCAGCAAATTTTGTTCTCAGGGTCACTTAACCCCGGTATGAGCGGTGGCCCCAGCCTGTTGGCCAATGGGCGGGTGGTTGGTGTAAACGTGGCGACGGCTGGCAGTGATCTGAGTTTTCTTGTGCCGGCCGGTGCTGTTGCACGCCTGATTGACGCCAACCGGCAGCTTGCAAGTTCGGGCTACGCCGCTGATATCGCGGCACAACTGCTAGCCTGGCAGCAAGGTAGGTTCGACGATTTGCTGCAACGCGATTGGCCCAAGGTTGATTTTGCCGATTGGGTCGCGCTGGGTGAGTTGCGCAACGACATGCAGTGTTGGGGCCGAAGTAATGAAGACGAGGACGAGATCACTGTCATTGGGGTCAGCAAGGGTTGCGATGCGGCCAATCGTCTCTACTTGGGTGACGACTTTAGTTCGGGGCACATCCACTATTCTTTTTCCGTGCAGCAGGCCGTCGAGATGTCGGCGCTGCGTTTTCACCGAACTCGAAGTCTGAGTATGTATCCAGACAATGGCGGTGATGACACACGGTTGACGAACCTCGATTGCCAATCGGAGTTTTTGCAGATCGACTCTGGCGAACAAGGTCGGGTGCAAGCGTCGCTTTGCACCCGCGCCTACGTTGAGATGCCGGGCCTATTCGACGTGTTGTTGTTGGCAACACAACGCCAAGATACTCAGCTGTATACGGCGCACTTTGCCTTGGCCGGGGTATCGCGAGAGATTGCTGACGCGTTCACTCGGAAATTTTTGACCAGTCTAGGGTGGCAATAAGGTGACAACTCCCGGCGCTGGGCAAAAACTGGTTGTTGTGATCGCTGATGACGCGGGTTTGCGACATGAGCGGGTTGAGCTCGCTACTGATTCTGATGCCGGGCTGCTAATCGGGCGAGGTTGGCATTGCGATCTGATTGTTCAAGACCCGTTGGTAGATGCAGAACACGCAAGACTCGTTTTTGATGACAAAGGCGCGCTGCACATCGAAGATCTTGCCTCGTTAAATGGCCTAAGCGTTGCGGGGGGTGATCTGGAGCTTGGTGAGTTGCGGTTGGGAACATCAACACTTGAGTTTCACCGCGCAGAGTCGCCAGTGGCTCCCACCTTGCAGCCCTCTCGGTGGGACGCTCTGCGAGCGCGTCTTGGCAACCCGCTGTGGCCGCTGCTGGCCTTGGCGCTGGTGATCTGCCTGCAGGTCTATTTTGGCAGTGCCAGTGAGTTAAAAGCCGATGGGCTGATCTCAAGGATGATGAGCGGGCTGCTTGTTTGTGGCGCCTGGGCACTTTTCTGGGGGGTATTGAGCAAGCTGCTACGCAACTCCATGCAAATGGCGGCCCATCTATCAGTGATCTGTTGGGGGCTCGTGACTGGCTGGGTCATTGCAGAATTAGCCCAATATTTGGGTTGGCAGGCTCAGAGTCTGACAGTGGCTGAGTTTGTCGCGGTAGTGATCCGAGCTTTGTGGGTGTTTGCCATTGGGGCTGTAACCCTAAGTATCGCTACTCAACTGCGTGCGCGCGTGCTGTTGTTCGTAGCGGCAGTGCCCGGCGTGCTGTTGCTGCTGTCGGCGTATGGCTTGCCACTGTTGCAAGACGATGCCTGGCAGTGGCAGGCGCCTATTGTCGACGAGTCCTACCCACCGGGCTGGCAGTGGAGCGAGGGCGACTCTCTGGCAGTCTTCCTTGACGAATCGGACGCTCTGTTCGAGCGCAGTGCTGAACGCGCCGCCGAACGCGCGGCCGAGCTTGAGTCACCAACCGACTGAGGCGCGCCACATTTTCGGCTGCCGAGCCGTTTTTTTGGTGGGTGCGCCACTATTTTTGCGAATGTAGACCGATGTAGCTTTTTGCAGCGATCACTTTTTTTGTGAAATCAGCTAACCCATTGTTTTATATGGCGTTACTTTGTCCCAACAACCGCGTCAACTATTTGGCATCCCCTTTGCAGATTGTCTGGGCAGATTTAAAGCTTCGCAAAGGACATTCTCATGAGCGCATTAAGCCGCACCCTCGTTACCTCAAGCGTCATCGGCTCGTTGGCCCTCGCTGGCTACCTTTGGAAAGACGAGCAAAGCCAGCTCGACCTTAATTTTGCTCAGAACGCCGAGCAACCGACGCTCATGGCTGTCGATGGGCCGGCAACTGCCCTTGCTTCTCTTAACATCGCGCCGGTGTACACCACGGCGCTTGCTTCGGTAGAGGGCGGCCCCTTGGCAGATGCGAAGAAAGAGAAAGAGACGGAAGACGAACTTTCTCTTCCTCCTGGCCGTCGCATGACGCGTGCGGTTGAGCGTCTGGCTCAGGGTTCGCCGACGGAGATGGTGGACGTCATTGTTGCGTTCGATACTCTGGCGGATGCCGGTCTACAGCAACTGGCTTCACTCGGCGCAGAAGTGACAACCTCATTTGCGCGCCTGCCTATTCGCGCGTTGCGCTTGCCAGCCGGCTCGCTACAAAATCTCTCAGATACTCTGGGTGTGAGCGTGATCGACGTTGACGCGCCAGTGCGAGCGTCATCGATTTCCGCTCGGGCCACAGCGACTGTTCCGGTTTTTGGAACGACAAACCACTGGCCAGCTTCTAGCGACGTTGCCATCGCCGTTATCGACTCGGGCGTCTCGAAGCACGCAGACATTAACCTACGAAAGTCGCTTAAGTGTCTCAATATTGGCGCCGTCTATCTGGCTGCTCGTGCAGAGGGTAAAGCACCCAACGGTTGCATCGTAATCGCAGGTGGCGACAGCTACGGCCACGGCACGCATATCGCGGGCGCGGCCGGTGGCACGGGTGCGACTTCTAATGGTCGGCACGTTGGCGTTGCGAGCAATGCGCCGATCGTATCGCTGCGGGTGCTCAACACCAGAGGTGTTGGCACGACTCTGAACGTCATCGCGGCGCTAGACTGGATTTTGGCCAATCACGAAGCCTACGATATTCGAGTTGTGAACCTGTCTCTTGGCAAGACCATCACCGAATCCAGCAGTCTGGATCCTCTGGTGCTGGCAGCCGAGGCCGTTTGGGATGCAGGCGTTGTTGTTGTCGCCTCTGCGGGTAACTACGGAAACCACGGTAACTTCACGATCGTCTCGCCAGGTAACTCACGCAAGATCATCACTGTAGGTTCACTCACAGACAATCGTACGGGCAAAAACTTTGCGGATGACTACGTATCGACTTACTCATCGCGTGGCCCCTCAGCTTACGATCTGGTGATGAAGCCTGATCTGCTCGCTCCGGGTAACCGGGTGATCGGCGCAGCAGTGCCTGGTTCTCGTCTGAAGAACGCCATGGGCGACCTGAATGTTGATTGCGGTGTTAACTGCGACGCTCACTATGTCGAAATGTCGGGTACCAGCATGGCCGCGGGCATTGTCTCCGGCTCGGCAGCGACTCTGCTTACCAAGAATCCTGAGCTTTCGCCTGCAACGATTAAGGCACGCCTCATGCGCTCTGCTCGCAAGATCACTGGAGACCCAGTTGCCACTGGCGCGGGCGTGTTGAACGTCACTGCAGCACTGAACGATACCAGCGTGGTTGTCGGTCAGGCGTTGTCGCCCTTGTTGGCACAAACGGCGGATGCGAAGACGGTGCTTATTGAAGACACGGCTAAGCTCTGGGGCAGCCATGTTTTCTCAACCAGCGACCTCTTTACGGATGGCGCCAACTGGACCGTTGCTATCGACAACCGTGCACCTGAGGGTTACCTGAACACTGGTGGTTCGGTTTGGGAAGGTGTGACGCCGGTTGAAGAGTCTGGCGTATCTGGCAACAGCTACCTCTGGGCGAACAGCTACCTTTGGGCGAATAGCTATCTCTGGGCGAATTCTTACCTCTGGGCAAACAGCTACCTCTGGGCAAACAGTTACCTCTGGGCGAATTCAGCAGCAACAGTTGACTAGATAAAGCCAGCAGCTAGTACGAAACAAGAGCCGCCCTCCCAACCGGAGGGCGGTCTTTTTTTGGGTGGCAGAACCTTAGCGCAATATTAGGCAACCGACTTACGGTTGCTGACCAGATCAATCTGACCTTGCAGGGACGTAGCTATCTGCACTCGATTGATACCAACCAGACTTTCCAGTGAGCCTGGCAGGTTGCCGGCATCTTCCAGGGTAATGCTTGGGGTTCCGTAGAGAACAACCCAACCGTTCCGACCATTGGATTTTACAACATAGGCCGCACTGTCAGCGATGTTCAGTGCCTGTTCCCAGCTTAATAGCTCGGAGCGCAGGGGCGCGAACGGATAGGGTACGGCACCAACCGAGCATGACATATGAGCCGTGTGGCCATTGCCCACGCGGTATACGCGCTCAGTGACAGACAGACGGACGCGCTCAGCAAAATTGGCGATGCCCGATACATTCTGGGTACGACCAATGATAAGGAATTCGTCGCCACCCCATCGAATGACGGTGTCTGATGCGCGAGTGCAATCGAGCAACTCGTCACGGACTTGCAGCAAGGCGAGATCACCTGCTGCGTGTCCGAAGGTATCGTTGATCGCCTTGAATCCGTCGAGGTCGATCATCATGAAAAACAGAACCGTCTGCTGATAGTGCTCGAAGTCAGCGTCTTTGGCTGCGGCCTTCTCTTCGCTCTCTCGATCGATAGAATTGATCTGGCCTTCGATGAACTGGTCTAGGTAACGGCGGTTATACAGTTCGGTGAGCGAGTCGGTGAAACTGGCTTGCATCAGCTTGCCGTTCAAGTCTTCCAGCTGACGGTTTCGTTCACCCAGTTCTGAGGTGCGCTGTTCTACCTGGCGCTTTAGTTCTACTCGCTGGTGTTGTTCTGCCGCACGCAGCTTGCGATGCCGACGCAACAGACCGATAACAAGAATAGTGAATAGCAATGCATAGAGTGCGTACGCAGGGCGCGTTAGCCAAGGTGGTGGTTCAATGAGTACGACCATGGAGGCACCCGCCTCATTCCACATGCCATCGTTGTTAGCAGCCTTTACCCGGAACAGATAGTTGCCAGAAGGCAAAGCCGCGTAAGTGATACGACGCTGTTTGCCTGGGTTTAGCCATTCATCGTCAAAGCCTTCCAGACGATACCGGTAGTCGTTCTTGTCGGGCGACGTGTAGTCGAGAGCGGCAAATTCGAACGCGACAAAGTTGTCTGTGTAGCTCAGCACAACCGGCTCTTCGACGACCGTGCCGCTGTGACGAACGGCGAGGCGTTCGAGAGGCGAAAAGCCTGATAGCGAGATTGGGGGAATTGCTTCGCTGCGACGAATCTGGCCTGGAATGAAGGCGACAACACCTTCGGAGCCACCGAACAGTAGTTGACCGGTTCTGCTGCGTGCGCGAGCGCCGAGGTTGTACTCGTCACCGACCAGTCCGTTACGCCGATCGTAATGGCGAATTTCTCCAGTCTCGTAGTTGAGCCGGCTGATGCCACCGTTGGTTGATACCCAGAGGTTGCCGGTGTCGTCTTCGAGTAGCCCGTATACCGTGTTGCTGCGCAAGCCGTCGGCCTTCGACCACTTTTTAAATTCTTCTTTACCCGCCGCGCGGTCTTCTGGCAGCCATTGGTTGAGACCGTCACTCATAGTGGCGACCCACAGAGAGCCGTCACTGGTTTCGTAAACTTCCCAGGCAGCGTTTGAGCTCAAGGAGCTTGGGTTTGTGGGATCGTGCCGGTGCCGAATGAATTTTCCGCTAGCAGATACAAAGCGATTGACGCCGCCACGTTCTGTGCCAATCCAGAGCTCACCTTCCTTGTCGCGACTGATGGTGAGTACGCGGTTGCCACCGATGCTATTGGGATCTGACTTATCATGACGGAACCAGTCAACGTTGCCTTGTGGATCGATTCTGTTTAAGCCAGCGCCAAACGTACCCACCCATAGTGTGCCATCCGGGTCACCGTAAACCGCTGAAATGCGATTGCTCGAGAGCGTTGGCTGAGTGATTCTTTCGACGGTTCCCGTCTGAGGATCAAGGCGGTTTAGCCCTTGCGAGCGTGTGCCGGCCCAGACGATGTCCTTGTCATCGATAAACAGCGCCATGACCCGGTTGTCACCCAGAGAGTCAGGGTCGAGGTCATCTTTGCGATAAATGCTGACCTTGCCAGCGAGTCTGTCGATTCGCGTAATACCGCCGCCGTAAGTGCCAATCCACAGGTCGCCAATAGACGACTCTGCGATAGAGGTGACGACATCTGCACCCAGTGCGCCATCTTCCTTGCGGTAATGGGTGAAGGCATCACTAAGGAAGTTCCACTTGTTGACGCCCAGAAAGGAGCCCACCCAAAGCACACCGTCGGTGCTTTGAAAGAGTGTGGTCAGGCGATTATCTGACAGTGAAGAAGAGTCGTTGTCTTTTGAATAGTAACGAGCGAAACCGTTTCTTTCGGGATGCCATTCGTTCAATCCACGGTCGGTAGCAATCCACAGCGTGCCATCCCGATCTTGCATGATGTTCTGCACAATGTTGTTGCTGAGCGATGTGGGATCGTCTGCAGAATGCAGGTAACGCTGGAATTTCCCGGTTTCTGTGTCGAGCTTGTTCAACCCGCCATCACGGGTACCCACCCATAGCCAGCCATCTCGATCTTCCAGAATTGCTGCGACGGTATTATTACTGAGGCTGTATTCGGAATCACTGCGCTGATGACGCACGAAGCTGTTGGTGGTTCGGTCGAAACGAGCAAGACCACCGCCGTCGGTACCGATCCAGAGACGATCCCGGGTGTCTTCGTAAATAGTCAATACCGAATTGTGCGGCAAACTGTTTGGCACAGCAGGATCATGCATGTAGCGCGTAACCCGGCCGGTCTCGCCGTCAATACGGTTCAGACCAGACGTTACGGTGCCTACCCAGTAGTCGCCGTTGGCGTCTTGAAACAGCGCGCTCGTGCGGTTGCTGCTGATCGTGTTGGCATTGTTCGGGTCGTGGTGAATCGTTCGAAAAGTTTCGTTCTTATCGTCGTAGATGTTGATGCCGCCGCCATCGGTGCCGATCCACAGCTCTTTGTTGCTGTCGATCATCAGTGACCAGATCCAGTTGTGGCTCAGCGACGTAGTGTCGAAAGCGTCGCGTTCGAACAACAAAGTGTCGTGGCCGTCAAAACGATTAAGGCCTTCTTGAGTGCCGATCCAGATGTAACCCTGTTCGTCCTGGGCGATCGCGTTAACACTGTTCTGCGATAGGCCGTGTTCGGTGTTCAGATGAGAGAATCGTAGATTTCTGCGTTGAATTGATTGCCCGTCTAGTTTCTGACTGAACGCTTGAGCAGCGTGCACGGGCACGCTGGTAGTCAGTCCTGCACCAATGTTACACATCAGTAAGACGAGTGCCGCGACTTTGTATAGGCGCTGCAACGTCATGAGTATTTCTGTTCCAGCATGAAGCTGGTGGTCACTGCAGGTTGGTTCAGTGGCTGAGGGGTAATCTCAAATTTTTGGATCCAGCGAGCGTACGTTGGCGGTGTGATGCCCATTAATGTTGCGCCAGTTTTACGATCGTCGCCGATGTGGTTCGCCACTTCTTGCAGCAGCAAGGCCTGGCAACGCTCTGAAAACTCAGTGTCGTTGTCGTCACCGCGCATCAAGCGTTGTAGCAGCTCTGTAAGGGCGGGTAGTGAAGTCAGCCATTGGCGACTCATCAGCTGAAATGGATTTTCTTCGTTCTGTCGGGCCTTGTTCAGCTGGCGACGCAATGTAGTTTCAGGAACTCCAAGTAATCGCGCAGCTTGGCGTGCGACCCCGCCGCTGACCTGTGCGGCAGTTAGCACAACGGTGTCGGCGAGCCAGCGGCCAACGGGTGCTTCCAGTCTGGATTCATTCAGCAGTGCGGCTACCTGACCACTTAGCAGTGATTGCAGTGTCGCCCAGTCGTCGGCTGGTTCTAAGCTTGCAGCGATCGCTGGGTTTTCTGTTGGTCTTTTTGTAGGTGACTCGTTATGTGCTGAAGCCCGGAGCGGCTGCGAAGATGCAGCCTGCGAGTAGTGGTCGCTCGCTTGTTGCTCATTACTAAATACCGATTGCGCGGGGGAGGGCAGTTCTTCGCCAAACTGCAGATCGACCGTGTCGATACATTCGTCTTCAGCGGTCAGAGTGGCGCGAACGATTGCATTTTGCAGTTCGCGTACGTTACCCGGCCATTGATACTGAGTGACTTTTTGCCAGGCTGCCTCGGTCAGACCTGTAATGGTTTTACCAAATTGTTCGCTGTAGCGTTCGATGAAATGACTGACAAGCGCATAGATATCAGCCTGTCGTTCTCGTAGTGGCGGAACGGTGACCTGAAGTACCTGTAATCGATAGTAGAGGTCGCTTCTGAAACGCCCCTGTCTTGATTCGAGCAGTAGGTCGCGGTTGGTGGCGCAGACAATACGCGTGTCGATATGCCGACGACGGGTGTCGCCAACGGCAATTAGTTCTTTCTCTTGCACAAAGCGCAGAAGTTTTGCTTGTACGTCCATTGGCAGCTCGCCAATTTCGTCCAGAAACAAGGTGCCGCCATGAGCTTCGGCGATACGCCCCGGCGAGGCGTCGTCTGCGCCGGTAAATGCGCCTTTAACCCGACCGAACAATTCACTATCGATCAGCGAGTGAGTAATGGCGCTGCAATCGACGGTAATGAACGGTGCATCGGAACGATTGCTGGCTGCCACTATAGCCTTGGCCATGACTTCTTTGCCCGCACCTGACTCGCCCATGATGAGCACCGAAGCGGTGGTGGGGGCGATTTTGTCGATATATGCCAGCACGTCTTGCATTGCTTTTGATACAGCAATAACTGGAATGGGTTTAGATATGTGACTGTGTTCTTTGAGTTCCCTGATTTCCGCTCGCAACGAGGCGCTTTCGCGGGCGCTCAACAATTCTTGTGTTGCCGCGAGGTCGATGCGGTCGAGTGCACCCGCAATTTGGTCTGCGATGGCTTTCAGAAAGACAGTGTCTGAATCGTCTAGTGATTCTTCAGTGACAATCAGTAGAGCGCCTATGAGCTGGTTCCGTGACAGTAACGGCAAGGCGAGAGCCTGTGGCTCGAGGTTCTCTGGAGTTGACTGCTGGATAGACTGGCGATCGATGGCATGTTGCACCAGGGCGTTCATTGCGGGTGTCAAAGGACGGCGGTTGTCATGCAGCGTGGAGCAAAGTTCGCCATCTGACTGAGTCAGCACGTCTATGTCATCGAGGCTGAGCATGTCTTGTAGCAGGTTAGCAAACGCACGGCTCAAGCCATTAGCACTGGTTTCGGTTGCTATCAGGCTGGTGGCGCGCCATAGAATCCGACTGTTGCGATAGTCTTTCATCGGGTCGCTGGTAAACACGCCACCGGTTGCCTGGCTTGGGTTCACGTGGTCGAGTGCAAAGGCTGGATCCGCTTCGAGAACCTGATTGCCACCCTGTTCTTTTACCACGGTGAGGGCGTGCTCCACGCTGAGCAAAAAATGCTGAACGCTTTCGGCGTTGTTTGGGAGTCCAAAACTGATGCTGCACGTGAGACCGATATAGTCGTCTTTGCAGGCTAGTTCTTTCCAGGCAGCGGATACTTTCTTTATAACCTGTGGTGCTGCGTCATCGACAACATCAGCAGTGATCGCAAAGATTGAATCGGTGTAGCGAAAGACGCCATCGTTTTTGCGAACGGCGCTGCGAGTCAATTTGGCGGTTTCGCGTAGCAGTGCATCCGCGCTGTTGCTGCCTAGTTGTCTGCGCAGCAATGAGAAGTTGTCTATCTCTAATAGAATAAGCAGTGAGTTGGCCTGCTCGTTCGCTATGTTGAGCTGTAGCTGGTGGCGCATTTCTGCGGCCCCCGGCAATTGTGTCACGCTGTCTTGTTGCAGCATCGCGGAGCGATACAGGCCCCACAGCGCCTGGGAGCAGACGCCTATGACCAGTTCGAACAGATCTGTTGAGCCGTCTGGGTCGAATAGTTGGCTATGGGCGGGAGAATCGGGGTGCAGAGTGATTGCAAACCAGACCGTTCCTAGCTGGAGTTTTGAGTTGCCGCGCCGTTCGTGCCCCAGAAATTGTCCGGGTAGCGCGTCGAGCACGGTTTCGTTGATCGCAATTTCGGCGACAATGCTGTGGGTGTCAGGCTTGCTGTAGGTCGACAGTGCTCCCGGCACGCCAAACAGTGATTGGCGTTGGTGTGAGCAACCCATAGGGGTTGGCACGGCTGAACCATGTTCCCAGTTAAACTGCTGCAACTGCGAGGTGTCACCCACGGCAATATCTGCGGGCAGCCAATCGACGTGGCTCTCCGGCAGGAGCTTAATAGCAATTGATTCGGCGCGGAGCAGCTTGGCTGCTACGTAGAGTCCGTTGTGAAGCGAATTCAGGCGCATTACTTCTGGCACGATGGCACTATTTAGCGTCCAACCTCTTAGATAATTAGTCCTACCGGTCGTTGTGTAAAAACGCTAGATCCGGTCCAAGGGTGTACTGTAGTTTTGTCGCCCGTCGAAAAAGCGGTGCGGTTTCTCAGAACTCGCTGAAATTGTGGCTGTTGCTTGTCGGTCTGCGCCGTTATGAACTCGTGTCGGGGTTACTCGTGATCCAGTAGGTATCAACGGTGCCAACTGACGCGGTCTGTGCCGCTGAAAAACCCGCGCCATTAGGTCGAAGTGTCAAACAATATTCGGACAACTGCCGGTGAAAAGCCGGCAACAGGAGCAATAAATGAGTGAACGTCGACCTCTGAGCGCCCCCACCCGTGTGGCCGATTTCCTCGACCTGCACCACGCCAGCGGCGCTTTTGTCATTCCCAATCCCTGGGACGTGGGATCGGCGAGAATTTTGGCCGGTTTGGGGTACTCAGCGCTCGCCACATCCAGTCAGGGCTTTGCGTTCACCATCGGCAACAAAGACGGCAATGTGCCGCGCGACTTGATGCTTGAGCACTGCGCTGAAGTGGTGGCCGCCGTCGACATTCCCGTATCAGCTGATCTTGAAGAGGGCTACGCTGATACACCCGAGCAGGTGGCTGACACGATCTCTTTGGCGGCCTCAATAGGTTTGGCTGGTGGTTCGATCGAGGACTTTTCCGGGCTGGTTACCGAGCGCTTGTTTTCGTTGGAAGAAGCCCGGGAGCGGGTTGTTGCCGCTGTTGAGGCCGGTCGCGAGCGAGCGGATGGCTTTGTGTTAACCGCCAGAGCGGAAGGTTTTTTACGCGGCGCGCCAGTGTTGGGGGATGTTATTGCTCGCCTCAACGCGTTTTCTGAGGTGGGTGCTGATGTGCTTTATGCACCTGGTTTGCCGGATCTTGCGTCGGTGAAAACGCTCTGTGCAGCGGTCGATAAACCGGTCAACGTGCTGGCTGTGGGGCCGCTCGCAAAGCACTCGGTGGCTGAGCTTGCAGACGCGGGGGCTTCGCGCGTCAGCCTGGGGTCAATGTTGTCGCGGCACATGCTGGCCTATCTGGTCGACGCCGCACGAGAAACGCTCGATCGGGGGACGTTCTCGTGGGCAGAGAGGCTAGGTGGGGGTAAGGCGATTGATGGTGTGATGCGGTAAAGCCCGCAACATCTAGCCCGCAAAATCTAGCCGGTAGATCCTTGTAATTTCTTGGCCATTTCTTCTCGCGCCATATTGATCGTCTCCTGAGGTATTCGCCGCAGGTCGCTCGCTAGTCCTGCTAAAGAGCTGGTAAAGATCAGCCATTTAGTTGGGTCCCAGTGCCACCAGCGAATACCATTGCGGTAGTCGGTTTGAAAACAGTGGTGGTAGTTGTGGTAGCCCTCGCCATAGGTAAAGAGCGCCAGCCAGCCGTTGTCCCGAGCGCTGCATTGATCGGAGTACGGTTGGGAGCCCCAATAGTGAGCCAATGAGTTGATGAAGAACGTGCAGTGGTGCGTGACAACCAGTCGCAGTACGCCCATCAGAAGGAAGTTAGCGAGGTAGTCGCCGGTGATAAAGCCCATGAGTAACGGCGGTGCAAAGTTCATCAGCAGCACCAGGGGGATGTAGTAGTCATGCTGAAAGCGGGCGATCGGGTCGCGCGCGATGTCAGGGATATTTGTCATATCCACCTCGCCACTGGGATAGTCGCGAAGCATCCAGCCCATGTGAGAAAACCACAGTCCGCGCCGGACGCTGTAAGGATCATGCTGATCGTCGTCAACGTGTCGATGATGATCGCGATGACCCGATGCCCAGACCATAATGCTGTTTTGAATGGCCGCGGCCCCCAGTAAAGCTAGCATGGTGCGCAAGATGGGATGGGCCTTGTAGCTGTTGTGCGACCACAGGCGGTGATAGCCGGCCGTGATGGCCATGCCGGTGGCAAAATACCAAACGATGAACGCGACCCAGGCAGACCACTCAAAGCCAACGGTGATGCTGTACCAAGGCACACCAATTGCTGCGACGAGAAACGTCAGCGAAAAGATGAGGGTTTGGACCCACAACAACTGTGGTTTGGCGGGCTTTGTCTCAGACACCTGGATACCTGTAATGGTGAAAACTGGCCTACTTTAGTGGCAGATCACGCCGGGCTCAACTGGGCAGACAGAGAGGCGTCATAGCGGGCCAACAATACGTAAACGGTAGCTAGTCGGACCTGTTGCAAGCCGGTAGCGCGTTTGATCACGTTTTGATGGAAGCGGTGCTTGTTGCGTTGCTCCGGTGGGCTGTTGCGCACCCAGTCTTTCCAAAGCCTCTGGATGCGAGCAACGGTAAACTCGTCAATGGTGACGGCCTGATGGGTAGTCGCCTGATGGTTGTTAGGGGGGTCGAAATCCAGCACTGACCTTCCTGCCGATAGTGATGCGAACTGCGTCTTTGCAAGCATTTGACTGACGAGTGTGCATTTTTTTACAAGCGCATTCCACACCTTTGTATGGGTTTTGTAAGTCAGGGCGGGCAGCTGCGCTGGTATGCTGACTTCCCCTCTGAGGCATCTGGCGATTGAGTCTGATGAATTCACAATAACATGGCGTAGGGCTCAACATATGAACCAAGCAGCGGTGACTTCAGCAACCACAAACCCGCCAAGTAGGGCTGAGATCAACCAGCGACTTGCCGCTTTGCGGGCACAGATGCAACGCGAACAGGTGGTTGCGTGCATTGTGACCAACTACGACCCGCACCACAGCGAATACTCCGGGCTACATTGGCAAGCGCGTGAGTTTGTTTCCGGGTTTACTGGGTCTGCCGGCGATCTAGTGGTGCTGGCTGATGGCGGCGGGTTGTGGACAGACGGGCGTTATTTCATCCAGGCCCAAGAGCAGCTCGCGGGTACCGGTCTTGAGCTGTTTCGGCAGCGGATCGAAGGCACGCCCAGCATTGCCGAGCATCTGGCGGCGGTTCTTGTTGCAGGCGACCGAGTTGCCGTTGCGGGAAATTCCATAAACGCCAGCCTCTATCAAGAGCTTGTTAAGGCGCTGCACCCAGAGGAGGTTGTATTGCGCACAGACCTCGATTTGGTGAGCCGCATCTGGAGCGATCGACCGGAACGCTCAACAGCACCCGTGCTCGATTACCCCATTGAGTTTTCTGGACGCAGTGTGGAAGACAAACTGGCTGAAGTGCGGGCTCAGCTGCGAGAATCTGTGGGTGCGGGTGCAGACGCGCTCATTATCAGTGCGCTGCCCGACATCGCTTGGTTGCTGAACATTCGTGGTAGTGACGTACCTTACTGTCCGCTCGTTGAGGGTTACCTGTACATCGAAGCTGCGGACATCGATGAGACCGACAGTTCGCCGCGCGCGGTATTTTGCGTCGATCAAACGAAACTGCCATCTGCGGTGAGTGACCAGTTGCTGGCTGCTGGGGTTGAGCTTGCTGACTATTCTTCAATACTCGAACTAGCCTCTGCCTGCTCGGGCACCATTAGTCTGTGCCCACAGTCGACCGGCAGTGATGTTTATGTGGCGGTGACGGGGGCTGGGGCCACGGTTCTGCAGTTGCCACCGCCCACAGAGCTGACCAAAGCGTCTAAAAATTTGGTTGAGCAGCGCGTGTTTCGCGAGGCGCTGCGTTATGACGGAGTTGCCATGACGCGCTTTGCGCGTTGGCTTGAAGTCAATGTGCCCCAGGGATCAGTGACCGAACTGGCGGCCGAAAAGGTCTTGCGGGGATTTCGCTCGGAGCTGCCCCACTTTCTTGAGGAGAGTTTTCACACTATTGCGGGTTATGGCCCTCATGCTGCGTTAATGCACTACGCAGCAACAACTGACAGTGATGCGCTGGTCGAAGGCAGTGCGTTGTTTCTGGTCGACTCCGGTGGGCAGTACTTAGGTGGCACTACCGATGTAACCCGTACCTTTGCGTTTGGCGACGTTGCGGACATTCAGCGTACAGACTACACCCGGGTGTTGCAGGCCGTGATTCGGTTAAGCGAAACCCGCTTTCGCAAAGGAGCCTGTGGCTGCAACCTCGACATCATGGCGCGCGGCGTGCTTTGGCAATTTGGTATAGATTACGAGTGTGGCACGGGCCACGGCGTTGGTCAGTGTCTGGTCGTGCACGAGGGGCCACAGGGTTTGAACCAGCGATTGAACGATGTGCCTTTTGTGCCGGGCATGTCGATAACCAACGAGCCCGGTATTTATCGCGAAGGCCGGCATGGTGTGCGTATTGAAAACATCATGCAGGTGGTGCGTGCCGAGACCACTGAGTTTGGCGAGTTCTATGCATTCGAGACACTGACCCTTGCGCCCATTCAAACCCGACCGTTGCTGCTTGAGCTGTTGTCAGACAGTGAGAAGGCCTGGTTGAACTCCTATCACCAGCGAGTGTTTGAAGAAGTGTCACCGTTGCTGGAGCCGGCGGACCGAGACTGGTTGAAGGTGGCGTGCGCGCCGCTGGCGGCAGTGTCCTGATTGGCTAAGTGATTGTTCTAAACAACTTTGGACAGCCCGCCATCCATGTTGATGGCGCAACCAGTAATGTAAGACGCAGCGTCTGATGCCAGAAACAAAGCGAGGTTGGCGACTTCTTCGGCTTCACCCATGCGGCCCATCGGCAAACGCTGCCCCGCAGCTAGCATAAATTCTTCTAGCGTTTTTTCGCTGCCAGAATTTTCGTGCTGGCGCCGAATCTGGTCGCTTTTGATGAAACCAATCAGCATTGAGTTCACCAGAATGCCGTCGGCGGCACCCTCGGCAGACAGTACCTTGGTCAGAGCCATGCCGGCTGCGCGAGTCACTGAAGTAGGGGCAGAATTTGCGGCGGGCGCTTTTGCCATGGTGTTCAGCAAGTTAATAATGCGCCCGCGCTGTTGCGCTTGCATGTCGGGCCACACGAGTTTGGTCAGGCGTACTGCGGCCATTAGTTTTAGATCAATGTCTTCCTGCCAGTCGGCTTCGGTTGCCTCAAGAAAGGGCTTGGCTGAGGCCTTGCCGGCGTTGTTGATCAGAATGTCGACAGGCCCGAAACGGGCAATACAATCAGCGTGCGCCTGGGCTAACTCCTGGGCATTAGCAACATCACAAACGAAGCTGGCTACGTCGCCGCCAGGGTGGACAAGGCCAGCTGCGGCCGCTTCGACCTTTATGGTTTCTTCAGCCGCAGCCAAAGGCTCGGCACGCCGTGCAAGTAACGCAACTCGTGCACCGTGGCTGTACAGTGATTTGGCCATAGCCAGACCTAAGCCAAGGCTTGCGCCGGTTATTAATGCCACACGGCCGGTTAGGTTAGTTTCCATACTTGGTGTTCCATGCTTCGTGTTTCAGGGAGAGTTAGTGTCCGAGCAATATGCGTGACTCACCGCGACGCCGGCCGTCGGAGGCAGCGTCAAGTTGGCCGGTATGCCGCGTTATGAGCTGAACATCGCCGAACGGACCCCAGGGGTTAGGCTTGACGATGTAGCCTTGAGCGCGCAGCGCTTCTTGGGTGGTGATCGGTAACGGCAAGCTCATTGTGATGACGTCTTTTGGTATTAGCTGATGATGGAAGCGCGCCACACTGACTGCGTTCTGGGCGCTCATGTCGAAGTCGATGATGTTAATGAGGGTTTGAAAGACTGAGGTGAAAATGGTCGAGCCACCTGGTGTGCCAACCACGGTTACGACCTGATCGTCTTTTAGCAACAACGTTGGCGCCATGGATGAGAGCATGCGTTTGTTAGGTTGAATGCTGTTGGCGGTATTACCTACCACGCCAAAAATGTTGGGTACGCCTGGCTTTGTGCTGAAGTCATCCATTTCATTGTTGAGCAGAAAGCCGGCACCACCAACTACAACCCCGTTGCCGAAGCCAAAGTTGATGGTGTACGTGTTGGCTACCGCGTTGCCCCATCGATCTAATACCGAGAAGTGAGTGGTGTCGTGAGGTTCAAGACCCGGCTTGATATCGGGTGTTGAGCTGATGCTTGTAGCGCTTATATCAGCGCTGCGCTTAGCCAGATACTCAGCGTTAAGTAATCGTTGCGTGGGTATTGTCACAAAGTCTGGATCGCCAAGGTATTCCGCGCGATCGGCAAACACGCGTTTCTCGATTTCGGCAATCAGGTGTACGTAGCGGGGAGAGTTGTGTGCCGCATCGCCAAACTGTGTTTCCAGCAGATCTTTCATGCGTAACAGCTGGACCAGTGCGATGCCACCCGAACTGGGAGGTGGTGCGGTGTGCACAGTGTATTCGCGCCAGCGCTCGATCAGTGGCTGGCGCCACGCGACCTTATAGGCAGCCAGATCTTCGAGAGTAATAATACCGTTACCGCGAGCCATTTCAGCGACCAGTAACTCCGCGGTTTTGCCACTGTAGAAATCGGCGGGGCCGTGGTTGCTGATGCGAGTGAGCGTAGCTGCAAGCTCAGGTTGCACCAGCGTCTCAGGCATTTGATCACCAAAGTGGGCCTTCATATTGGTGCCGTCGGTATGCAGCTTTAGGGCGCCACGATAAGAGTCTGCCAAGGTTTGGTGTACTTCGAAGCCCTCTGTCGCCAGACGAATAGGCTCCGCTAACAGTTCTGACCAAGGTATCGAGCCGTGCTTTTGATGCGCCGCCCACATTCCGGCAACGGTGCCAGGGACTCCTGCTGCGCGGTGCCCGCTAAGGCTTGCTTTGGGGATCACTTCGTCGTTTTCGTCGAGGAACATGGTTTCGAATGCAGCCGCGGGTGCGGTTTCTCGGTAGTCGAGAAATTCGCTGGTGTTGTCCATGCGCAACAACATGAAACCGCCACCTCCGATGTTGCCGGCTTCGGGGTAGGTGACGGCCAGGGTGAAGACCGCTGCGATGGAGGCATCGACGGCATTGCCGCCACGTTCCAGAATTCGGCTCGCGACTTCTGCGCTATATAGATCGGGCATGGCAACCGCAGCTTGGGAGGTGGCATCTGCGTGCGTCGCTGTTCTCGTGATGGTTGCTGCAGGAGCGCCTGACGAGCAGCCTGAGAGTGTCGCACCGATAAACAAGAGCGTGATGGCAAAGGGGATGATTAGGTGACGTCGCGAGGAATGGCTGGTCATGTAATGGTCCTGCGGATTTATTTAATCAGGAGGCGGCCGGTGCTGCTCCGCCAGTTACTGCGAGTGTATCCTGCTCGGGCGTTTCTTGTGGTTTGTGGGTAGTCGCCAGTTGCAGATAAACGCTAGGCAGGATCAGCAGGGTGAAGAGGGTGCCAATGAGCATGCCCGCCACGAGAATGATGCCGATGGAGTTGCGCGCCTCTGCGCCGGCGCCCGATACCAGAATGAGTGGGAAATGCCCCATAACGGTAGCCCCTGTTGTCATTAGCACCGGGCGTAGTCGAGTACTGGCTGCCTCTTTGATGGCATCGAGCTTGGCGACGCCTTCCATTTGCAGTTGGCGAGCAAACTCAACCACCAGAATTGCATTCTTTGCGATCAACCCGACCAGAGTGATGAAGCCAATCTGTGAGTAAATGTTGATGTTGGTCCAGCCGAAGTAGGTGAACACTAAGGCGCCTGAGATGGCGAGCGGGGCTGAGCCGAGTAACACGACCAGTGGGTCGCGTACGCTGTTGAACTGGATCGCTAGTGCCATAAATACAAAGGCGAGGGAAAAGCCCAGCACGCCGACGAGAGTATTGCCCTCCTTGCGTTGCTGGCGTGACTCACCGGCATAGTCGATGGTGTATGCGGGTGGCAGAATTTCAGCCGCGAGGTTTTCGAGTATTGTCAGCCCCTGGTCTGAGGTTGTTCCCGGAAGTAAGCCGCCGATGATTCGAAACGAATTGTTCTGCTGGAACTTACCCAGCAAACGCGGCGCAACACGTTCTGCAAGCGTCGCCAGTGAAGAGAGCGGGACGAGGTCTCCGGCGGGTGTTCGAACCTGCAGATCCATTAATGCACTGGGGTTGGGTCGGCCAGCCTCTTCGATCATCGGAATCACCCGATACGCTTTACCGTTGAGATCAAAGCGGTTGACGTAGTTACCAGACAGAAACAATCCCAGTTGGCGTGACACATCAGAGACATTCATGCCGAGATCAGCTATGCGCTCGCGGTTGAGCAGAAAGTGCGCTTGGGGCAGGTCGATGCGCAAATCAGAGTCAGCCCACATAAAGGCGCCGCTGCGATTGGCTCGCTGCACCAGTTGTGTTGCATACGGGAGCATGTCTTCTGCCCGTTCAGGCGACATGACCACCAGCTCGATCTGAAAGTTACCGGCGGTTGGCAGTGGCGACGGTAGCAGTGGGCGCGCTGTGACGCCGCCAATCTGGCGTAGCGCAGCAAATGCCTGAGGCATCATCTCGTGCACGCTCTGATCGCGCTCTTCGAAGGGCACAAATTCCATGCCGCTGAATGCACCGGAACCGTTTAGCACTTGCCACATTTTGTAGGAGCCGGGTAGGTCGTTCATCACGTCGACCACCGGGATCATATAGCGCTCGGTATAATCGAGGGAGGCTTCTGGTGGACCGGAGACTGCAACTCGGATGGTAGACTGGTCTTCGGCAGGTGCCAGCTCTTTTTTTGAAAACAGGTAAAAGGGGGCGGTTAGCAAGGAAATGAAGAGTGCGACAAACAACACTTTGCGGTTATGCCGAAGCAGCAGGTCAAGCGTGCGCACGTAACTCCGCTGGAGCTTCCCAAAGCCGCCGTTAACCCATCGGCTGAATGCGCTCTCGCGTCCCTGTGGTGGTACCGCATAGGCGCTCATTATTGGTGACAACGTGAGTGCAACAAACCCGGATATGAGCACGGCTATGGCTAGGGTGAACGCAAACTCTTTAAACAGCACCCCAGTGAGTCCTGACAGAAAGCCGATGGGGGCGTAGACCGCAGCCAGCGTCAGTGTCATGGCGATGATCGGTGCAAATAGTTGTCTGGAGCTTGCAAGCGCGGCTTCGAAGCGATTCATGCCGCCACGCATGTAACGCGCAACGTTCTCGACCACAACAATGGCGTCATCGACAACCAAGCCTACGGATAAAACAATGGCCAATACGGTGAGCAGGTTGAGCGAGAACCCCATTAGCGACATCGCACCGACTGCGCCTAGTAGCGAGATGGGGATGGTGACCAAGGGGACTAATGCGGTGCGGAAAGAGCCCATAAACAGAATCACAACGAGACCAACTAGCAGCACCGTTTCGATTAGCGTTATAAATATCTCTCGTAGAGCCGCGCGCATGTATTTGGTGACGTCGTAACCAATATCGATAGTCAGGCCGTCGGGCAGGTTGGCATTTATCTCGTCGAGCACCACATACATGCGATTAGCGATGTCTATTTCGTTAGCGCCTGGCAGCGGATAAATGGCTAGGAACACCGCCGTGTTTTGCAGCAGCCTTACCATTGATGTCGCTTCAACTTCGCCGAGCCGAACCTTGGCGATATCGCCTAATCGCACCATGGCGTTGGGGGTTTCGCGAACAACGATGCGTTCGAAATCTGCTACTGAACTGAGGGTGGCGTCCATCAGTAAGTCGACTCGCTGGGCGCCGTTGTCGCTGGCACCAACGGTCGCAATGATGTTGTTGCGCTGCAGCGCTGTTTCTATATCTTGAGTGCTGATGTCGAATGACGCGAGCCGAGCTGGATCAAGCCAAATTCGCATTGCTGGTGGCCGACCACCAATCAATAGGGCTTCCTGCACGCCACCGATCGAGCTCAATTGAGGAACAACGCGGCGCGTCAGATAGTCAGTGACTTCCGCACGACCCATGCCGTCTTGCAAAATGACATCGAGGTACCAGCCGGCTTGCTGGCGATCGGCGCGGCGCACCACCACCGCTGGATCTTCGGCACCTGCTGGCAGTTCTAAGCGCACCTGACTCAGGCGCGACGACAGTTCGGCCAGTGCATCGGTGCTGTCTTCATTCAGTTTTAGATAGGCCGTTACCCTTGATATGCCAGCTTGGGTATTGGAGTCGATGTAATCAATGCCCGGTACACTACTGGCGGCGCGTTCGATAACGTCGGTAATAAAGCCTTGAACGGTTTCTGCCGAGGCGCCGATGTAGGGCGTGGTGATTTCCAGTGAGGCGCTTTCGATGCTTGGGTATTGCAGCACTGGCAGGTCGAGCGCGGCGCGCAGCCCAACCAGAACGAGTGCTGCCGAAATAACAAAGGCAACGACTGGGCGCTTAACAAAGAGATCGGTAACACGAGGCTTGCGGCCAGTGCTTGGTACGGGCGATTCAGGTACGGGAGAAGTGTTAGACGGTTGCATGCGCTATTCGCCGAGTCCGGTAGGACTGCGGGTCAGAATGTTCAGGCGCATGCCGTCGCGCAATTTGAAGGCGCCGTTAGCGGCAATGCGCTCGCCCGCGGCAAGCCCACTGTTGATGACCACCATTTGCTGCTGGGTTGTTGGGTCAAAGTCGAGGGTGCTGCCCACAATGACGGGGCGTCGAATGGCGCGGGTAACCGTTGACTCCGTATTTGTTTGAGAACTCTGTGTTGAATCGTCGTCTACTATATAAACGTTAGCACCCAGTGAGTTCCGCCTGATTGCGGTCGCCGGGACCGCCACTACGTTTTGGCGAGGGCCGAGTGCCACCTCAACACTGACCAGCGTGCCGGGTAACGGGCGTAGGTTGCCTGTTGTTTGCTCGTCCGGTTCAGCTAATTCATCCAGAAGGGCGCGAAAAGACAGGCTGCGCGACGCTGAGTTAACGGCAGCGTCGCGGCCAATAATTTTCGCTGGGCCGATAGTTTTGTCACCCTGAACGATGGTGACAACGTCACCGGCGAGCGACCCTGCCTGATGCTGGGGCAGCGCAAAATCGATCCAGCTGCCTTTGTTTGTCCCCACAAGCATGGTGAGGTTTGAGTCGGCGGCCAGATACTGACCGGGCTCTAGTGTGTGCAGGCTGGTGGTCGCGTCGAATGGCGCGCGAATGCGCTTCTTGGCGATCACGGCTTCGAGGGTTTGTACGTTGGCGCTTGCCCCATCGTATTCCGCCCGTGCGCGATCGCGGTCTTCCGCCGAACCGGCGCCACGGTCGACCAGTCGGTTGGCGCG
Organism: Pseudomonadales bacterium; assembly: GCA_023300545.1. Classification (GTDB taxonomy): domain Bacteria; phylum Pseudomonadota; class Gammaproteobacteria; order Pseudomonadales; family Azotimanducaceae; genus JALZVT01. The sequence goes on along the minus strand of JALZVT010000040.1, from coordinate 3,036 downwards.
ATCAAACCCCAGACGAGCAATCTCTTGAGCTGCTTTTGAGGCCTTCAATCGAGCCGCTTCTTCTGAGGTGTCGAGTGCGATGAGCAGCTGACCTTGCGTAACCGCCGCGCCTGGTGCAAAGCCAACACTGACAATTCGACCCGCAAGTTCATTGCTTAGGTTCGCAGACTGGGGGGCGATGACTTCGCCGGTGACTCGGGTTTTTGATTGAAACGCAGATTGCTGGGCGACAAAAATCTCAACGGTTTCGATCGGTTCCGGAAACGCTTTCCCCATCTCGATGCCAGCCTGAATCTCTTGATATTTGAACCAGCCCAAGCCACTGGCAATGGCCAGGCAAACGATAATCAGGACTAGCCAGGAAAGAAATTTCACACGGTTACAGCTCTGGTGGGCTGTCCATTTTAGGCCGGTGACCGGCAACTATCTAGCGAAAGAACGCGTGAGTGCAAAGCTGATTGGTACGGTTTAGCACCTGGTTAGCAATGTCGTCTGCACTTTGAGAGCTGGGGTGGGCATCGCCGTTGACGTCCCAGGTGATGGTGGTGCGGGGTGTTTTTCCATGGCGGAGCCATTCAGGAAGAACGTGGCGCGGACGTTTAGCTGGTCGAGCTGGTCTAACAGGGCGCCGGTATTTTTTGGCGATGGCCCGTCGTCAAACGTGAGCACCACCCGGTTTGCGGATCGGTCACCATGGGCCGCCAGCGCACCAGCAATCTGGTTTCCGGGCGATTTGTGCAGAAACCAGGTTCCCCCAAGCGCGCAGAGGACCAGACCGGCAAGTATTACTGCCCTTTGCATCGGCTGAGCTTAACAACCTAGACTAGGATGAGTTGTGATTTTTATGAGCAAAACTCGATGAGTAAACCAACCATTAAAGTGCTGGGCCGCCGTAACTCAGCTAACGTACAAAAAGTAATGTGGGTATTGGGCGAGCTTGGCCTGAGCTACGTTCGTGAAGACGTTGCCGGCTCGTTTGGTTTTCCCGAGGGTTATGAAGAGTTCAACCCCAATCCGGTGGTGCCAACTATTCGCGATGGGGAGCTGGTGTTGTGGGAGTCAAACGCCTGCGTACGCTACCTTGCTCGTGAGTACGGTGCCGGCAGCCTGTGGCCAGATGACTCGAAGACGCTGGCCATTGCTGATCAGTGGATGGAGTGGCAGCGCAGCGATTTTAGCGCCGGATTTTTCCCCATGTTCATGAATATGATTCGCATACCGGCGGATCAAGCCAATCCCACGGCTGCCGAGCGCGGGATTGCTACCTGCGCCAGAGTCATGACGCAGCTTGAGGCTCACTTGAATGATCGCGACTATGTGGCGGGCGAGGCGTTGACGATTGGCGACGTGCCCTTGGGGCCAATGGTCTATCGCTATCTGGCGATGGAGATTGAGCGTCCTGACTTACCAAATGTACAGGCCTGGTACCAGCGGCTGACCCAGCGGCCCGCTTACCAACAGCATGTGATGATTCCGTTTGGTCGTAACCCCGCAGAGTGGAACATCGAAGAGCAGAAAAACGCGGGTATTCAATAAGCGTATAATTCCGACTCGGAACGAGAGAATAGGGTGCGAGGGAGTAACAAACATGGCCAAACCACAGTCTTACTACGACGATATCAAACAGAAATTTGCCGAAGAGCGTGATCTGCGACTGAACTACCGTCCTGAGGGCACCGCGCAGTTCACGTCAGAGCTTGATGGTGATCTCGCGCATTATGCAGACGACCCGCACGTCGAAGAGCGCCTTGAGCGCGAGCCCATCAACGATACCGTCGAGTGCCTGTTTATTGGTGGTGGCTTCTCTGCGTTACTGACGTCTGCTCGGTTGCGTGAGAAAGGCGTGGAGAGCATTCGCATTGTGGAGCGCGGCGGTGACGTCGGGGGAACCTGGTATTGGAATCGCTACCCTGGAGTTGCCTGTGACGTTGTGTCTTATGACTACCTGCCATTGCTCGACGAACTCGACTATGTGCCGCGCGATCATTATGCCAAGGGCGGCGAGATTTATGCGCACTGCCAGGCGATTGCCAAGAAATACGACCTCTATGATTTGGCAGTTTTTCAAACAACGGTGACCTCGACCGTATGGAATGAAGACGACCAGATGTGGCATCTACGAACCGACCGCGGTGACCACATGCGCGCGCGCTTTGTGATTTGCGCCAATGGCACGCTGTCGAAACCCAAGCTTGCCAAAATCGACGGGCTTGAGAGTTTTGCGGGGCATTCCTTTCACACCTCTCGGTGGGACTACGATTACACCGGTCAAAAGCTCGAGAACCTCGAGGACAAGGTGGTTGGAATTATTGGCACTGGAGCGACCGCCGTACAGGCAGTACCCGGGCTCGCCGAGAACGCCAAAGAGCTATACGTGTTTCAGCGCACACCATCATCGATTGATATCCGTAAAGACTGGCCAACCGACCCGAACTGGGCGCGCAAACTGGAGCCAGGCTGGCAGCATCGCCGGCGCGATAAAGTGCTCGAAACTTTTGAGTTGTCGCCCAAAGAGAAAGCCAAACGCGCTTCGATGACGCCTGAAGAGAAAGTGCAGTATCAGGAAAATGGCAATATCGATTACATGATGCGCATTCACAAGCGCATCGATCAGATTGTCAAAGACCCAACGACCGCAGACGCGCTCAAGCCTTGGTACATGTTTATGTGCAAGCGCCCGTGTTTTCATAACGACTATCTGCCGAGCTTCAATCGGCCAAGCGTGCATTTGGTCGACACCCACGGCAAAGGGGTTAACAAGATCACGCCCAAGGGCCCCGTGTTTGAAGGTAAAGAGTACGAGCTCGATTTGCTGATTTACGCCACGGGTTTTGAGGTGCAAAAAACCGGTATCTATAACCAGATTATTGGTGAGAACAATCTAGATCTGGACGACAAGTTTGGCGACGGCATGCGAACGCTGTTGGGCATTCATTCTGAAGGCTATCCCAACATGTTTGTGATGGGTGGCTATCAAGCGTCGTTCCAGTTTAATTTGACGGACGTGCTGAACTGTCAAGGCGAGCACATTGCTGA
>JALZVT010000039.1 GCA_023300545.1 Pseudomonadales bacterium | reverse complement strand
TGTTATCGATCGATAACAGCGCTTTCTTCAAGGCGTAGTCGATGTCAGATTCGGAACCGTACAACAGGTTAATGCGGCGTATGGCTTCGTCGCGAACCTGCTCCGCTTCCAAAGCGGCGATATATTGCTTCGCTTCAGCCGGCGAACGCTGGGGCGCAACCTCTTCGAGCAACCGGCCGGTTTCGTCAACCACCTCATAACCGTTTTTTACTCGGTCATTGGGCACACTGCTGGCAATGACCCAACCGTCATCATTGTCCTTGTATCGATAAAGTTTGGCCGCATTGGCGACTCCAGGCACAAGCATAGCCACCAACAGAGTGGCGCTGACCAGCGTTGCACAGGGAGCCTTAGAGCGAATATTCATTACTGCAAGTTTTATCAACTTATTTGCCTCCGATTCCAATGTACGGCTCGTGACCGCCTAATAGACACAGTAGGCATTCCGATAGTTCAAAATAGCCTGTAAAGCTTCCGAGTACACGCCTTCAGAGTCAAGGTAGTCGATCACATCTTGCAACCGAACTATGCTGCGAACCGGCACATCCAGCTCCTGCATCAGGGCGCCAATGGCCGTAATACCCGTGCCATCAGCCGGGTTCTCGTCGCCCTGTGCCAGCACGCGTTCCTCACGATCCAGAGCAACCAACACGCCAGCTAACTCACCCTGCCCGGCTTTGATAAGCGTCAGCGCCTCGCGCACCGCGGTTCCTGCAGTCAGCACATCGTCAAGTACCACCACCTTGCGGGACTCGATTTCTGCACCAACCAATTGGCCGCCCTCACCATGGTCCTTGGCCTCTTTGCGGTTGTAGGCGATGCCTGGATTAGCCGGCGAGTTTGCCGCGGCCAGCGCACAGCCGGTCGCGGAGGCAATCGGGATCCCCTTGTAAGCAGGACCAAACAGCACCTCAAACGACCACCCCAGTTCTGCCAATGCCGCCGCGTAAGCGTGGCCTAGCGCGGCGAGCCCACGGGCGTCAGCCACCTTTCCCAAATTGAAAAAGTAGGGGCTGCTGCGGCCAGACTTCAATGTGAAATCACCAAACTGCAACACCTCTTGTTCGATCATCAGGCGCACAAACTCCCGTCGCGCCGCCTGCGCCTGCGGCGTATCTGTTTGGGTGTTGTTCTGCGTCGCGTGAGTCATGGTGTTCTCAGGCAGCGTCCAGTGCTGCTCTCTGGGCTTTAACAATATCTTCAATGCCGGCTTCGGCGAGCGCAAGCATAGCGCTCAACTCCTGCGCGGAGAAAGGGGCCTGCTCGGCGGTCCCCTGCACCTCAATGAAGCCTCCGCCTTCCAACATCACAACATTCATGTCAGTTTCTGCCGTGGAGTCTTCAGCGTAATCAAGGTCCAGCACCGGTGTCCCTTCCCAAATACCTACGGATATCGATGCCACAAAGCCACTGAATGCGGACTGAATCCCCACCTTTTTGCAGGCAACCGCTAAGGCCAGACAACCACCGGTGATTGAGGCGGTACGCGTACCGCCGTCAGCCTGAAGCACGTCACAATCAATGCGGATGGTCTTTTCACCCATCGCATCCATATCCATTGCGGCTCGCAACGACCGCCCGATTAGGCGCTGAATTTCAACCGTACGGCCTGATTGCTTGCCGCGCGCCGCTTCCCGGTCGACCCGAGAGTGCGTTGAGCCAGGCAACATGCCGTATTCAGCGGTCACCCAACCCTTGCCTTTACCCCTCATAAAGCCGGGCACCCGGTCTTCTACGGATGCCGTACACAGCACTCGCGTACCGCCAAACTCGACCAGTACGGAGCCTGCAGGGTGGGCCGTAAAGCCGGTGGTGAAGCGCAATTCACGCATGGCTTGAGGCACTCGGCCACTGGGTCTTTGGGTCGACATAAAGGACATCCGGAGAAAATTGGTGGCGCATTATACGCCGTGTGTGCTGCTAGAATATCTTTCAGTGATTACTGTTAGTCGATATCGGACAATTTTATAATGGTTCAAAGCATGACCGCGTTCGCGCGCCACGAAATAGAGGCGCCTTGGGGCTCCCTGGTCTGGGAACTGCGCACCGTGAACCATCGGTTTCTCGAGCTTTCCTACAACCTTCCCGACAACTCGCGCATGCTCGAGCAAACTCTGCGGGATCTCACCCGCAGCAAGCTGCACCGCGGCAAGCTCGACGCCACTCTGCGCATTAATCACACGGTTCGCAAAACCCACCTGCAGATCAACCGACCCGCACTGCTGCAGCTGCTAGCTACTTTGGAGCAGGTTCGCCGCGACGCGCCTGAATTCAGCCAGGCCAACCCAATGGACCTGCTTAACTGGCCCGGCATTCTCGAAGACCGGAACGCTAAATTGTTCGACAACTTTATGGAGCTGGCCGAGGAATCCTATAATACCGCTATGGATGAGCTGATAACGGCTCGCAAACGGGAAGGCACCAAGCTAGCTGGACTCGTGGGCGCACGCCTGCAGAACATGGATCGCCTGGTCGGCGAGCTAAAGCCGATCATCGCGCCGCTGTCAGCCGCTCTGTCAGATCGCCTCCATACCCGCCTCGAAAAACTGAAGGTCGAAGTGGACCCCAACAGACTGGAACAGGAGATCGCCGTGCTCGCGCAGCGCGCTGACGTGGCCGAAGAACTGGATCGACTGGCCATTCACGTCGCCGAGGCTCGCATCGCGCTGGAAAACGAGGGACCACACGGTCGTCGACTCGACTTTCTCACCCAGGAACTTAACCGCGAAGCCAACACACTGGCCAGCAAATCGGTGCTGCCAGAAGCCTCCAAGCGCGCTGTGGACCTGAAAGTGTTGATCGAACAGGTACGCGAACAGGTGCAAAACATCGAATGAAGGGATTGCTGTTTGTCGTTGCTGCGCCTTCAGGCGCCGGGAAGACGAGCCTGATGGCCGCGTTGCTCAACGCGTTGCCTGATGAACTGGCATTGTCGATCTCGCATACCACCCGACCGATCCGCAGCGGCGAAGAAGATGGTGTGAACTACCATTTTACGCCACGCGAGACCTTTGAAGCCATGATCAAGGCTGATCAGTTTCTGGAATACGCAGACGTCTTTGGCAACCTGTATGGCACCGCGAGTGCCAGTCTCAACCGTCAACGCGAGAGCGGCCACGACGTTGTCCTCGAAATCGATTGGCAAGGCGCCAACCAGGTGCGGGCCGCCTTTCCCGATGCCATCAGCATTTTCATCCTGCCGCCCAGCCGCAAAGAGCTGCTAGCAAGGCTCACCGGCCGGGGCCAAGACAGCGCAGAGGTCATCGAGCGGCGGACCGCACAGGCTCACACCGAGCTGTCCCAATACAATGACTTCGACTATTTGGTGATCAACGACGACTTTGCCACCGCCACCCAGGACATGATGGCCATCGTGCGCGCGGCCCGTAGCCGCCGCGATGTGATTAAGCGCCGACATCAGGCATTGATCGACGATCTGCTTAGTTAGGGCACCAGTTGCACTAATTCTCCCCTCCAAGTACCATCCGCCACCCGCTAAATCCCGAGTCAAAATATGGCACGCATTACAGTTGAAGACTGTCTTGACCACGTAGACAACCGCTTTGAGCTAGTCTTAGTCGCAACCCGCCGCGCTCGCCAACTCTACAATCGCGGCGCCGAGCCTCTGCTCGACGAAGAAAACGACAAGCCCACGGTTATTGCCTTGCGCGAGATCGCTGCGGACCTCATCAACGATGAAATGCTTGACGCTGGAGATGCAAGACCAGACGATGGCCCTATCGAGATTCCGTTTGGCGCAATGGGCGTAGGCCCAATTGGTGGTAACACTGAAGACGGCGCAGAAGGCGGCCAAGCCCACGTGGGCACCCAAGGTTTAGCAGGTACACCGGATGAGGGCAGCCCCAGCCTCTGAGTCCTATTTCATATCAAAACTCGCAGAGACCGCACAGCAAGATGCGGTCGCTGCGCCTGCGACCATCGACAGCCTTGCTGCGCTCTTAAACGATTACCTACCCAAAGCCCAGACCGATCAGGTTGTAGCGGCTTACAATTACGCTGAAGAGGCCCACCGAGGCCAAGGCCGACGCACCGGTCACGCCTACATCACCCACCCCTTGGCGGTTGCCAACATCCTCGCCGAAATGCGCATGGACCGACAGACAGTAATGGCTGCATTGCTGCACGACGTCATCGAAGACACCGGCGTTGGCAAGAGCACACTGGGCGATCTGTTTGGCGGCGACGTCGCCGAAATTGTCGACGGCGTGTCGAAGCTCTCCACCATGTTCAACTCACGCGCTGAGGCGCAGGCCGAAAATTTCCAGAAAATGGCGCTGGCCATGGCACGCGATATCCGGGTGATCATGGTTAAGCTCGCAGACCGCCTGCACAACATGCGCACCATCGGTGTTATGCCGCCCGAGAAACGACGCCGCATCGCTCGGGAAACCCTCGACTACTATGCGCCTATCGCCAACCGGCTCGGCATTCACACCATGAAGATGGAATTCGAAGACCTCGGGTTCCACGCACTGTATCCACTCCGTGCTGACCGCATATCTCGCGCGGTTCAGTCCGCTCGCGGCAACCGCAAAGCCCTGATGAAAAACATCACGGAATCGATCAACGCAGCACTTCAGCGCGATGGCCTAGAGGCACAAATCTTCGGTCGCGAAAAACACCTGTATTCCATCTATCGAAAGATGAAAACCAAACGAAAAGCGTTTTCAGAAATTATGGATGTCTTTGGTCTGCGCATCGTCGTGAGCGATGTCGACACCTGCTACCGGGTGTTGGGCTGCGCGCACAACCTCTACAAGCCGCTGGCTGGCCGGTTTAAGGATTACATCGCGATCCCCAAAGCCAACGGTTATCAAAGTCTGCACACCACTCTATTCGGCTTGCATGGCGTACCCATCGAAGTGCAGATACGCACAACCGAAATGGAGTCTGTTGCCGAGCAAGGTATCGCTGGGCACTGGCTGTACAAGAGCGATGACGATAGTCCGCAAGGCACGCAACGCACCCGCCAGTGGGTTCGCGACCTGCTCGATTTACAACAGCGCGCCGGCAACCCGCTAGAGTTTATCGAAAGCGTGAAAATGGATTTGTTTCCTGACGAGGTGTACGTCTTTACGCCCAAGGGACAAATACTCGAACTGCCACGCGGTGCCTGCCCGATCGACTTTGCTTACGCCGTACACACTGACATTGGTAACCGCTGCGTCGCCAGCCGCGTTGATCGCAATCTGGCACCGCTGTCTACGCAACTGGAAAGCGGCCAGACCGTAGAAATCATCACCTCAGCAGACGCGAGCCCAAACGCTGATTGGTTGAGCTTCGCTGTCTCTGGCAAAGCACGCTCGGCCATTCGACAAGCGCTAAAAGTACAGCAAACGTCTGACTCACTCGCTCTGGGCCGGCGCCTGCTGAATCGTTCGCTAGCCAATGCAAATACGTCCATCAAAGACCTCGACTTTCGTCGTCTGCGGAAAGTATTCACCGAATTCAAAGTCAAAAAGCTCGATGAACTGCTGATGCAAATAGGTGTGGGTAATCTGATGGCTTACGTAGTGGCACAAAATTTGTTGGCCGCTGACAACCCTGACTTCGAAGGCATCGATGTCAATCAGGGCGGCCCCATTGCCATTCGTGGTGGCGAAGGGCTAGTGGTGAATTACGGCCAATGCTGTGGTCCTGTTCCTGGCGACGCCATAGTTGGCCACATGACACCGGGCAAAGGATTTGTTGTCCACATAGAAACCTGCAACAACATTACTGAAATTCGCCGACGATCTGCCATGGAAATCATACCGGCGCGCTGGTCAGACAGCCCAACGGGTGAGTTCGATACCCTCCTGCGACTGCAAGTAGAAACCCAGAAAGGTGTGATCGCGCAGATCGCAGCAACGGTTGCTGAAGTCGACGCCGGAATCGAAAACATCAAGGTAGAAGAAAAAAGCGCTAAACTGTCGAGCGTTGTCTGTGAAGTGTCTGTCCGCGATCGCACACACCTTGCAAGACTGATGCGTCGTCTGCGGCGCATTGCCCATGTGCATGGATTGTCTCGCGTCGTACAGTAAGTCTGTGCGTTACTGCTCTGCCCAATGAATACACTCAGCGGCATATCGCCGATCAAACAACTCAAGGGCGTAGGCCCGGCACTAGAGATCAAACTCGCAAAGCTCGGCCTGTTTGTAGTCCGCGATCTATTGCTGCACATCCCTTTACGTTACGAGGACCGGACCCGGTTTGTTCCACTGAGTCTGATGCGCCCTGGTAAGGCGGCGCTCTTTCACGGCGAAATTGTCGAATCAAGCGTGGTCTTTGGGCGTCGCCGATCGCTCATCGTCACACTGACCGACGGCACTGGGTATTTACAAATACGGCTGTTTCACTTTTCCCGGCGACAGCAGAACGAGCTCATGGCCGGCACCCAGCTGCGCTGTTTTGGCGAACCTCGTTTCACCGGCCGTGGGCTGGAAATCGCCCATCCCGAATACCGCGTTGTGCATGGCGAGATTGAGCCCCCGGAGGGGGTGCTGACTCCGGTCTACCCGACCACCGAAGGCATGGGCCAAACGCGGTTGCGTAAGCTGGTGAACCAGGCCATCGACATCGGCTGGGATGGTTTTGAATTGCCTGCTTTTGAATCAAACAGTGCTGCACCTGCAAACTCGCCATTTAATTTGGGAATGAATGCGGCGATACGTTTGCTGCACCGCCCCCCCGCCGAGTGCACAAGCGCCGATCTGGAACGCGCCCAGCAACGACTCGCCATGGATGAGTTGCTGGCCCACCACCTATTGATGAAAGAGCGCCAGGTCATTCGGCTCAGGGAAAGAGGAGTGCCTCTGCCACAGGCTGGTGGCCTCGGTCGACAACTGCTCGACCAACTGGGTTTCGAATTAACCAACGCTCAAAAGCGTTGTGTGCGAGAACTGTTCAGCGATCTGGATCGAAACCAGCCAATGATGCGACTGGTGCAGGGCGACGTGGGCTCTGGCAAAACCATTCTGGCCGCCTTTGCGGCCATTCGTGCCGCTGAACACGGCGCTCAAACTGCGATTATGGCGCCCACAGAAATTTTGGCCGAACAGCACTATATGAACTTCTCAGAGTGGCTGTCGCCGCTGGGCATTGAGGTGTGTTTACTCACCGGCCGGCTGAGCGCTGCCGAACGACGGCATCAACTGGCGCGCATCGAAGCTGCCGAGGTACCGGTGGTAATCGGCACTCACGCTCTGTTCCAGCAATCTGTGGTGTTCGGCAACCTGGCGCTTGCAGTCATCGACGAGCAACACCGATTTGGCGTGCACCAACGGATGGCACTCAAACACAAAGGCAAAATGCCCCATCAGCTGATCATGACGGCAACCCCTATTCCTCGCACGCTGACCATGGCCATCTATGCCGATCTCGATATATCGATCATTGACGAACTGCCAAAAGGTCGACAACCCATCCAAACGCGAATGCTGCCAGACAGTCGGCGCGAGGAGGTCATTGACTGGTTACGACCGCGGCTTGCCAAGGGCGATCAGGTATATTGGGTGTGCAATCTGATCGACCCGTCAGATGATCCGAAACTGCATTGCGTTACCGATCTCTTTGAAGATCTCCGTAAAGCTCTGCCGGGCACCCCCGCCGCATTGCTGCACGGACGCCTCCCTTCCAGTGACAAGAGCGCCAACATGGCGGCGTTCAAAGTGGCGGAGACAAAACTGCTGGTTGCAACCACTGTCATCGAAGTAGGCGTTGATGTCCCTAACGCCAGCGTTATTGTGATCGAAAATTCTGAACGGCTGGGCCTTGCGCAACTGCACCAGTTAAGAGGTCGAGTCGGACGAGGCAGCCGAAAAAGCTACTGCGTCCTGCTGCATACCGACAAGCTGGGCAAGTTTGCCCAGTCTCGGCTAGACGCGATGGTGGCGAGCCAAGACGGTTTCTTCATTGCAGAAAAAGACCTCGAGTTACGCGGCCCGGGTGACGTGCTAGGCACCCGCCAGACCGGCGAGGCGCAATTCCGAGTGGCTGACCTGATGCGCGACGCCCAGCTGTTGCCTGGTATTGGTGAGCTGGGTGACCGATTACTGGCTGAAGACCCGGACTCCGCAACAGCGGTGCTCGCCACCTGGGCCACTCCGGATTGGGGTTACGGCAGCGTTTGAAAGGCATCTTATATGCTTACAAAAGACCCAGAATGTCACCCAGCCCCGTAAATTGGCCAACGCCACCACGTCGGCATGCTCCGAACTTTCAACCAAGTTCAGATTTTATTCATTAAAAACATGATGTTATAGCCAAACCAGCAGAGGTACCTGTTCTGGCACAGTTGCTGCACTGCTTTTAAGAGCAGTAGCACTCGCCATTTCACTTCCCATACTGCCCGGCAACCCCGAGGGAGACCCCTATGGCCCAATCAGCACGCGCTCAGCAGCCCAACGACGCGGTCAACCAACCCATAACAGGACGCACCCTGCGCTCTGAGAACCGCCAATTCGCCAATACCTGCGGTCTGTCGAAGAACAACGCCTGCCACAACTTCCTACCTGCCTTTCGGCATGAGGAAACCGGCGAAGTGGCACTGGCAAAGTTTGCTGATGGCCGTCAGGCGCCCATGCACATCATTCTTGGTCTGCCGGATAACTGGGCCATCGCGCGCAACGCCCAGGGCCAGATCAGTGCCATCGCGAGCTGCGTGGTCGCCGGCTTTGTTCGAGCCGGCCAGTTTTACACTCGGGCTGAAGCGGCCGCCGCGGTCAGCTAAACCCCCTTGCCCAACCGGCAGTAGCCTGCGAAGCTGAGGCCTCCTCAATCCAGCAAAGGAGCCTTCTATGGCTGCTATCGAAAAGCTGGCGAGTGGTGACATGTTTCCGCAGCTTAAGCTCCACGCCGCAGGCGGCGACGCGTTTACTCTGCCGGACGACATCAACACCGACTACGCCATCGTTCTGTTTTACCGCGGCCATTGGTGACCGTTCTGCCGCCGTCTGTTAGACGGCTATGAAGAACGTCGCGAAGAATTCGCCGCCCTGGGTGCCAGTATTTTTGCGGGTACCGTAGACACCGAAGAGCAAACCGCTGAAGTGGCACAGCCCCTTGGTTTCCCGGTCGCTCACAGCATGAAGCGCACTGATGGCGATTCAATTGGTAGCTGGTGGGATGAACGTCGGGACCACATTCAGCCCTCGGAGTTTGTGCTCAATCGCAAAGGCATGGTCATGTTCTCAACCTACAGCAACTCACCCGTTGGCCGCATGGATCCGGCTGAAACACTGGTGTTGCTGCAGTTTTTGAAGTCGATGGCTGATAAGAAAAAGGCGTAACTGAGTCGAGCTAACAACAGGAGGGGTCAGAATTCATTCTGACCCCTGCCTCTCTTAATGCCTCACTTAATTCCTCTCTAGCCCCCAAACACCAAACAAAAATTATTCGCCGGCATGCCCACCACCTCCGGCCCACGCCATCCGCTCCCACCGGCCAGTTCAGCAACCAATTCCAAATCCCGAATACCCCAGCGCGAATCACGTTCACGCAATTCCAGATCAAAGGCCTGATTGCCCGGGGACGTGTGCTCACCGTTGCGTCGAAACGGCCCATAGATCAGCAACACCGCACCCTCGCTGGCAACGCTCGCTGCATTGGCAACCAGCGCCTGTGTCACGGACCAGGGCGAGATGTGCAATAAGTTAACGGCCAAGATCAGGTCAAAACGATCCTTCGGCCAATCGGCACACACATCTAGATTCAGCGCTGGCGCCACATTGTTCAGGCCAGCCTGTGCCACTCTCGCATCAATGGAAGCCCGGAGCTCAGCCTGGGGCTCTGTCGGCTGCCAACGCACCTCCGGGTGGCGCGCAGCAAAGTATTCAATGTGCTGACCCGGTCCACTGGCGAGCTCAAGCACGTTGACCGACGTCTGGTGCGAGCTAGCAGCAAGGCTAACCAGCTGTTCACGTACTACGCCGTAGAGCGGCTCGGCATTTCGGCCAGCCGCTGGATGATTAACAATCACATCGCATCCCTCAACTCACAGTAAGTAGTATTCTCTACTAATAGACTAACCACGAGCCAGCTCATGAGTGACGTAGCCGTTCACGATGCCTCTCATCAGGCACAAGAGACAAACTTTCAGGCACGCCTCGATGCCGAGGATAAAATTGAGCCAAAAGACTGGATGCCCGACGCCTATCGAAAAACGTTGATTCGGCAGATATCCCAGCACGCGCACTCTGAGGTCGTCGGCATGCTGCCGGAAGGCAACTGGCTCACCCGCGCACCATCACTACGCCGCAAGGCCATTCTCATCGCCAAGGTACAAGACGAAGGCGGTCATGGCGCTTACCTCTACAGTGCCGCGGAAACACTCGGTGCGTCACGCGACCAACTGGAAATCGACCTGATCGAAGGGCGCTCGCGCTATTCCAGCATTTTCAATTACCCCACACCCAGCTGGGCAGACGTTGGTGCCATCGGCTGGCTGGTCGACGGCGCGGCCATCATGAATCAGGTGCCGCTGTGCCGATGCTCTTATGGTCCTTACGCGCGCGCCATGGTGCGTATCTGTAAAGAAGAGAGTTTCCATCAGCGCCAGGGTTTCGAAATCATGCAGGTGCTCGCAAGCGGTACGGCCGCTCAAAAAGACATGGCACAGGGCGCACTCAATCGCTGGTGGTGGCCCGCACTAATGATGTTTGGGCCGCCTGATGCCGCCTCCGTCCACTCCAGCAAATCAATGCAGTGGAAGATCAAACGCTTCAGCAACGACGATCTGCGCCAACGCTTTGTCGACGCCACGGTGCCACAGACAGAACACCTTGGTCTAAGCATTCCCGATGACGCACTCAAGCTGGATAAAGACTCGGGCCACTACCAAACTGGTCCCATCGACTGGGACGAATTCAATGAAGTTCTAAACGGCAACGGCCCCTGCAACGACGACCGACTCGCGCAATACACCAAAGCCCGCACCGACGGCGCCTGGGTTAGAGAGGCCGCTAGCGTCTTCGCGGAGAAAAAGGCCGCTAGCGTCTTCGCGGAGAAGCAAGGCGCGAGTGTATGAGCCACTTCGAACTGTATGAAGTATTTGTGCGGCCTAAGGCGGGGCTAGATCATCGCCACGTTGGCAGTGTCCATGCGAGCGACAATGCCATGGCGCTAACCAAAGCCCGTGAGCTTTACACTCGACGCATGGAGGGCGTGAGCCTTTGGGTAATGCGCTCGAAAGATATTGTCGCTAGCGACCCTGGTGACAGTGAAGTGCTGTTTGAGCCCGCCAAAGACAAGGTTTATCGCCACCCCACCTTCTACACCGTACCCGACGGTATCGAAAATATTTAACTCGAATGGCGATCACACTGAACAATTCTACAAGCCCCGCGCTAAACGATGAAGCTCTGTCGCGCTACCTGCTGCGAATGGGTGATACCTGTCTGATTCTTGGGCATCGCATGAGTGAGCTCATGGGCCACGCACCCATACTGGAAGAAGATCTATCGATCGCAAACATTGCTCTTGAACAGATCGACCAAGCACGGGCCTGGCTAACCTTAGCCGGCGAACTCGAATCGGCCGGACGCGACGAAGACGCACTGGCTTATTATCGCGACGAACACGAGTTTTTTAACCTAACGCTTGCTGAGCAGCCCAACGGCCACTTCGGTGATACCGTTGCACGCCAGTTGCTCGTCTCCGCCTGGCAGCGCGAGTGGTACCAAAGTGCCACGAAGTCCCGCAACGAACAGGTACAGCGATTGGCCACAAAATTTCTGCCCCAGAGTGAATACCACTGGCGCTGGGCGAATGATTGGTTACAACGCCTAGGTGACGGCACACCACTGAGTCACGAGCGGGCACAGCACTCAGTTGATGTTCTCTGGCGTTTCACAGGAGAGCTGTTCAGCGCCGACGATCTAGACGAAGCCGCCGCAGCCGCAGGCATTGTTGCGCATCCCAGCGAACTAAGCACAGCAAGCAGAGCCGCACTCTCGCAAGCGTTTAACAACGCGACACTCACACCGCCTGTGGCCGAACCGATTCGCTGGCACGGCAAGCGAGGTGAACATGGCGAAACGTTGGGTCTGTTGTTGGCTGAAATGCAATCGCTCGCCCGCGCCCACCCTGGAGTGAACTGGTAGTGCAACCGCATGTTTTACTGATCAGCGAAGACAGTGGCAACGCTGTCGCAATGCTTCACGCGCACAAAAAACTGTCTGCAGATTGCCAGGTTACCTGGATATGCAGCACTCAAACCTCAGCAGCGATCGACCCACTCGAAGAGATTGCAGCCCTGAAAAACACACACATGGCTGCTCTAAACTTGCTGGTTATCACGCGCAACGAAAGCCAACCGTTCGACGTGCTCACTGGGCCGCTCGACCATGCGCGCTTAGAACGTTGCGCCGACTTGCTGTTCGATTGCGCAAGCATCAACGAGTGCACCGTGGCGACATCGAACCAGCTGTCGTCGACTATTGCAGACTGGGCAGCAACTTCTCTGCCGTCTGCGGTCATCACCAGCCTCAGCGTCGATTCAACATCAACGTCAAACTCAGATTCAACGCAACAGCAACCCACTGACGCCAACACAGTAAAGGTCACAGTGATTCAACAAGGTCGTGAGGTTCATTTCAACATGCAACGAACCGCTGGAACCCTACTTGATGGCGCTGAAGACGCTGGGCTCGATCTACCCTTTTCATGCCGTGGCGGCGTATGTTCGACGTGCCGAGCGAAATTGCGCGAAGGGGAAGTTGCCCTCATGGAAAACTACGCGCTCGAAGACTGGGAACTCGATGCCGGCTTCACGCTGCCCTGCCAGGCCGAGCCCATTAGCGCGCAAATAACGCTAGACTACGACGACGTTTGACGGCATTCGCCGGCCAAGCTTCTGCAACGATCATTCAGGGAGAATAGCTATGAGCAACATGCACAGCTTCAGCATGAATTCCATCGACGGTCAGGCCGTAAATCTGGCCGACTACAAAGATCAGGTATGCCTGGTCGTCAACGTCGCCAGTGCCTGAGGGCTAACACCCCAGTACGCCGGGCTGCGTACTATGCACGAAGACAACAAGGCCAACGGTTTTGCCGTTCTTGCCTTCCCTTGCAACCAGTTTGGCGCGCAAGAACCAGGCAGCAACAAACAAATTCAGGAATTTGCTACGTCGAAGTACGACGCAACATTTCCTCTTTTTGAAAAGACTGACGTCAACGGAGCCGATGCTTGTGAGCTGTATCAATACTTGAAAACAGCCGCATTGGATGAAGCAGGGGCCGAAGACATTCCCTGGAACTTCACCAAATTTCTGGTTGATCGACAGGGTAATGCGGTTGCGCGTTTTGGGCCAAAAACAACACCGGAAGAAATCTCAGCACAGCTAGGCAACTGGTTGTAAGCGAGAACGCCATGCGAAAGAAATTCTCAAGCGGCTCAACCTTTGAGACCGAATACGCTTACTCTCGCGTGGTGGTAGATGGCAATTGGGTATTTGTAGCCGGCACCACCGGCTATGACTACGCCAACATGAGCATATCGAGTGATGCTGCAGCCCAAGCGCGCCAGTGCTTTATAAATATTCAAGCGGCATTGAACGAGGCCAATGCAACACTCGCTGATGTCGTTCGAGTCACCTATCTGGTGCCGAATCGCGAAGACGTGCCGGCGTTTGCGCCAGTGTTTCGCGAGTTTATGAGTGCGGCAAGGCCTGCCGCGACCATGCAGGTGGTCGGGCTCTTAAACGAAGACATGAAAATTGAGATTGAAGTGACCGCACGACTTAACTTAGAAGAGTCGCGCACTCAAGAGCGGCCGGCAAAGCCGTTACTCAGGACTCCTCCGGACGACTAGATTTGACCCGGTCTCGACCTTCAGCCTTGGCCTCGTACAACAACCGATCAACTTGCCGCAATGCGCTTTCAGGGCTTTGCCCAGAACGCACCAATGTTGCCCCGATACTCACGGTTACCTGCAAGGCAACACCGTTATCGAGCTCGATAACCAATCGACGAATGTGCAGGCGCAATCGCTCTGCAGCCAGCTGCAATCGGCGCTCATCAGAACCACCCAGCAGGGCAACAAACTCTTCCCCACCCCAACGAACAATCAGGTCGTTGTCACGACAGGTTTCCCGCATTGCCTGAGCCAGCCGCACTAGCACCGCATCGCCAGCAGGGTGACCATGGGTATCGTTGATGGCCTTGAAGTGATCTATGTCGACCATCAACAGGCCGGTACTGCCTGCATCATCATCGCGCAGTCGCGCAGCCAGTTCTTCATGCATCAGCCGCCGGTTACCCAACCCTGTCAGTTCGTCCGTCGTCGACAAAACAGCAAGCTGTTCGTTGGCCGCTCGCAACTCTCCCGCTACAGCCTGTACAGACTGCAAATGCTGGCTGCGCTGAGTGATGTCCGTTACAGAAAGCAGTGTGGCCGGTCCGCCCGATTCAACATCTAATCGCGACGCGCTAACACTCACAACCCGCGCACCGTTCTCGAGCCGCACTTCAACGTCGTTAACATCACCTTTGCGGCGCTGCACTTCGAGTTGCTCAAGCAAGCTTTCAGGCAATACGCGACTCGCCGAACAGCCCATCAGTTGATTGCCCGAACGACCGATAATGACCCCCATCGCCTCATTGCAATCAATGATCTCGCCGTTGTCGCCAATAACACACATGCCTTCCCGCATATGACTCATCAATACTTTACGAGACACAGGCACCCGCTCAAGAATCTGGCGACGCAACAACGCGAAAGATAGCGCAAACAGACCGATCGTCGTCGTGATCTGCACGGTTGAAATACCGTAGTGTGGCGAGTAATCAGCTAGCGCGGCAATCAGGTCGACCAGCCCAGCAAGAATTGGAAAAAAGGCCAGAGCCAGCACGTAAGGGCGCGGCGAGTGTGAGGAACTAAACCGGTGAATCACCACCGCTGCAGCAACGCCAATAAACAGATAACTCAGAATCTTCATGCTCCAGGCGCCTACACCCGCAACATAGAGATAGTGGTGAACGTCCTGATAAGGCTGGTTCACCGCGTAGTCCAGATACCAGGTTCCCGGGAGCCAAGGCGCTAGCGCCGCGACAACCATATAAACGCACATGGACAAGATGAATAAGGGCCGCCGAACAATCGGCACACGCAGACTGGAAAGTACACTCAGGAGATAAAGGGGAGCAACCAGGCTAACGCTTGAGAAACTGTGTTGCACCGCTGCAAGCCCGGACAGAAACAAAACATCTAATGGATAGATAGCCAGCACGACGCACAGGGCAAACATGCACTTCGCACCCGGCTGAGTCCGATTCATATAAAGATAGATGGCAGGAACAACAGCTCCCAACACGGCAAGCCATGCCATTCCAATGGCGGCAAAATTCAACGGTCACAGTCTCCCTACGTAACACCGTGATGATAGCCATGTCAGGCCATCGACTGAGTTACCTGGCGCACACTGCCGCTGTGTCCCCGTTCTCCAAATTGACGCGCGTGTCTGTTTGTCGGACTCTGATCGCCCCGCCACCCCCCAGCTCTGAGGATTTACCCATGTTCGACTCTCTTGACCAGTTAGAGACCCTGTTCTCTGTATGCGGCGCCATGGCCATGCTCGGCTGGGCAGGTCTTGCACTGTTACCCGGGCAAAAGCTGGTTGTTGAGGTTATCGCCCGTCTGGTCATTCCCGCCCTGATTGGCCTCGTCTACATCGCGGTGATGGCGACACACATGGGGGATTCACCAGAGGGAGGAGGGTTTGGCTCGCTGGCCGAGGTAAAAGCACTGTTCACCGTAGACGCTCTAATACTCGGTGGCTGGGTGCACTACCTGTGTTTCGATTTGTTTGTGGGTAGCTGGGAGGTCAGTAACGCCCGAGACAACGGCGTACCCCACCTGTTGGTTCTGCCGTGCCTTGCGCTAACGTTGATGGCCGGGCCGGCTGGTCTCGTGCTCTATTTACTTATAAGGGGATTGGTTCACGCCAAGGGTTTTCAAACACATCCCCAGGGTTGATGACTGCCGCGGGGTCTACCTTAGGGCCATTAAGACTCATGCCAAACACCACCGGTTGTTTGCGCGAACCAATGTAGGCCGAGATCCGCGGGCGGGCGGCCATTTGAAGATGAAACGCCTGCAGGGTTTCAAACTGCGCAAGTGTCGCCGGAAAGAACGCGCGCAGTTCGTCTAACAGCACAAACGCCAAGTAATCGACTGTACTCACCCGTTCGCCGATCCAAAATGCACCCGGGTTGCCCAGGTAGAGACGTTCAAGCCCAATTAGATAGCGAGTTAAGGCGCCATTCGCAAACCCCTCGGGGTGCGATTGATACTCCGGCTGCCAGGCAAACTGCCACAGCTGCTCCTGCACTTCCGCCACCGCGTGATAAGCCTCGTCATACACAGCTGCTCCTACCGGGTCAGCGGGCACCATACCGGTGCTGGCTCCGAGGTAACTCATGATGGCGTGACTCTGGGTAATCGACAGGCGCGGATCGCTGTAATGCGGTAACACTCGCAGCGGCAAAGATCGCTTCACTGCTTGCCAGCTGTCTGCAGAACGAATGCGTCGATCCATAAAGGGAATACCCTGATCCGTAAACAGCAGACGAATCCCTTCTGCGCGCCCGCGAATATCAAAATAGGTCAATGTGGGGTGGCCGCTGTCACTCATCGTTGTTTCCTTTACTGCGGCGGATAACGATGCCGCTCGCCAGTTATATCTTCAATCATCACCGCGTGTTCGTCGTCAGGGTGAGGGGATACGTAGTTTGGCCCGATAGAGACCTTGCCAAAACCGCCTGGCAGGTCGAGCACATAGTTTGGCTGGCACAAACCTGAGTAAGTACCCCGCAACTCGCGCATGAGTTGCTGACCGCGCTCGACAGGCACACGAAAGTGTTGCGTGCCGGGTGCGAAGTCGAGCTGATGCAAATAATAAGGGGAGATGCGGAGCTCGACAAAGGTGCGCATAAGCTTGCTGAGCGCTTGTTCGCTGTCATTCACTCCGGCAAGCAATACCGACTGGGACAACAGGGGTACGCCGGCATCGACCAAGCGCGCACAGGCGCTACGAGCGCTCGACGAAAATTCATTCGCGTGATTGGCGTGCACCGCCACATAGACTGTTTTGTCAGTGCTGCGCAGAATTTGTGCTAACTCGGTAGTCACTCGTTTTGGATTAACGACCGGCACTCGGGTATGAAACCGAATAACCCGCACGTGTTTGGCGCGCGCGAGGCCCGCAAGCAGAGATTGCAGTCGCGCATCGGACAGCACAAAGGGGTCACCCCCCGACACAATCACTTCCCAGATCTCAGGGTGCGCAGCCACATACTCAAAAATATCAGCAAACTGCTTATCGCCCAGCGGCCGCTCAGCGTTGCCGCCCACCATTTCCCGTCGGAAGCAAAACCGGCAATACACCGGACACACCGCCGTCGCCTTGAGGAGTATGCGATCGGGGTATCGGTGCACTAGACCCGGCATGGGTGAATGTACGTCGTCACCAATCGGGTCAGAGCGGTCTTGCACTGAAGACACCAACTCGTCTACTGACGGAATGTACTGCCGCGCGACTGGGTCACTCTCGAGAACGCCATCCGCCGTATTGATCGTGCCTGCAACGGCTTCTGAAACAGCAACGCAATAGCGCTCGGCAACCTGTTCCAGCCGGGTGTCCTCGTTACCCTTAGCTTGTTCGTGCCCGGCGAGAAGGCCCGCCTGACGTAACTGTTGGATCGATCGTAGAGTGGTCATCGCGCTAGAGTACCTGCCCCCAAACCCTCACGCGAAGTTTTCCCGGTAACGCGTGGGTGCCACACCAAAGCGCTCGGTAAAGGCCTTGGTTAAAGACGACGGCGTGCCGTATCCAGAGGCGAGAGCAACCGCCTTAATCGATCGCTGGGCACTCAATAGCAAGGTCCGGGCGTGCTCAAGTCGCAACTCCGCCAACAACTGTGCTGGTGTCAGTTCAAAGGCTTCTTTGCAGCGGCGGTGCAGCGTGCGCTCCGACATCGACACGGCCGCAGCCATTGCGCCAATGTCCCAGGGTTTTGCGAGCCGCTCTTGCAGAATAGCCACCAGCTGCGCCAAGCGATCCGTTCGGGCTTCGCCCTGCAAGGAAATGGGCGCAGAAAACTGAGACTGCCCACCGTGTCGAACCAGAAACACCACCAGCCGCTGGGCGATCGCCATGGCCAGCGCCCGATTGGTGTCCTGCTCGATCAGCGCGAGTGTCATATCAACCCCCGAAAGCACCCCCGCTGAGGTCCAGACGTTGCCGTCCTGTTCAAACAGATGATCTTGAGCAACCCGTGCCGCTGGATACCGCTGGGTCAGGGCCGCGAGTCCGGCCCAGTGAGTCGTAACGCGACGACCATCCAGCAGCCCAAGCTCCCCCAGCAAGAACGCCCCCGTGCACACCGACGCAATCCGCGTGGCCTTTGCCGCCAGCCGACGCAACGTGGCCATGAGGGGGCGCGCTGTAACCGCCGTAATCAACGCAGCCTCTGGGGCCCCGGGCACCAGCAACAGATGGATATCGGTTGGCAGGTCTACCAGCCGAACGCCCTTGATGGGCAGGCCCGTTGAACTGGTAACCCAGTCGTTTTCGCCGCAACACAGGTAATACAGACGATAGCAGGCGCTATCCAACTCGACTCCAGCGTGGTGCAGCGCCTCCGCAGGACCGGCAACATCGAGCAAAGTGACCCCCTCGTAGAGAGGAATAACAACATTGCGGGTCGGCCAGGTCTCTGAACGGTGGTATTGCGGACCTAAGATCATCGAATAATGGCAGTTTGAGACATTTAAATATCATATCCGCCAGAGCCATTCCGAGCTAGTGTAGGTTTCTGGCCTCAACCAAGGATCACTCCATGCAGATCTCCATGCTCATTTACCCGCACTTCACCCCACTCGATCTGTTTGGGCCGCTGCAGATCTGGTCTCAGCTGCCAGGCGCGAGCATTGAGCTGGTCGCTAAAGAACTCAAGCCCATTGCCACTGATACGGCCGCTCGACTCTTACCCACCCACACCTACGAAACCGCCTCCCGCCACCCAGACATCCTGTTTGCGCCCGGCGGCACCTATGGCACCTACGCCATCAGCGAAGATCAGGCCACACTCGACTACTTAAACGACCGGGCGCAAAACGCCAGCTGGATCACCAGCGTCTGCACCGGCGCCCTGATCATGGGCGCGGCAGGACTGCTTAAAGGTTATCGCGCCACCACGCACTGGGCCGCCATGGACCAGCTGAAAGAGTACGGCGCCGAAGCCGTCAATGAGCGTTGGGTGATCGATCGCAATCGAGCGTCTGGCGGCGGGGTCACCGCTGGCATCGATTTTGGGCTCGCCATGGCCGCTGAAATCGCGGGTGAAGAGGTTGCGCGAATGCTGCAACTGGCGGTGGAGTACAACCCTGCCCCACCATTCAACTCTGGTCACCCTGATGTGGCAAAACCAGAGACTGTCGACGCAGTGCTTGCGGGTTTTGCAGCCGCGAGCGCACCACCGGCAACTAACGACTGAGCGAGGGCAACCTTACCGAGCAAGCACCAGCTGGTAGTTCTCGCGTTTAACTCTGACCAATGGCTGAGGCGAGAACGCCTCTTCCCCACCCACCTTGGCGAGCAACGCTTGAACCTGCGCGCGATCGCCTGCAGCAAGCGCGTTAAACGCATCCAGCGGTCGCTGCCACATCCACTGCTGAAAAGGCAACACTGCGCGCTCGCCTGTGACCTCATTAGGCAGACCGGCTTCCAACGTGAAGCTGTGCATGCCAATGCTCCGCGGCACCTGAGTCTCTTGTGGATTGTCTGCCGCCCACTGACCGAGCTGCAGCATCGTGTCGTGCAGTGTCGGCAGCTGCTCCGTCATCATGCGCTGCAATACGGGCAGCAGTGTCTCGGGTATAGCGTCATCCGCAAGAAACTCACCTGATCGCGCGGTCGGCTCCATAGTGCGCAATACCCAGGCAGCCACGTTCGGCGCGATGCGGCGCATAAGATCGCCGGAATAGGGATCACGATACTGGTGTGCATACAGCGGCCCAATCAAACCAAAGTCGCCAATGCTCGGCCGCGAACCCAGCAGATAGTCGTGCTCGGCAAAGTGTGCATCAAGCTCACGCAGCAGCGCCTCGTAACTGGACTCAACGGCCGCATAGGTTTCTTCCACAACGCCCAACATCGGCAGCGAACCGCGAAACGGACGACAGGTGCGCTCACCCACTTCGCGCTGCCCAGCCTCATCGAGGTCTGGCGCTGACAGCTTACCGAATTCGCCAATGATCCAGTCGGCGTTGTGGTTCCAGCGGTAGTGCATAGCGGGCAGTCTGAGCCATTCGTCACCAAACACTTCGAGCAGCAGCGCTACCACTTGCTGCTTTGGCGTCGCCGGAACTATGGGTGCCGCAGGAAACCGGAGTTCAAGCGTATCGATAATGTCGCTGGTGTCTTGCAGGGTTGTACCTTCAGGCGTCACGACCACGGGTATAACCGGCCAGCCAACATTAGGCATGATGACCGTTTTGTAAACCTCTTTGGTAGCCGGCAACTCCTGATAAGCAATGCCTTTGTAGTTTAGGTAGGCGCGCACCTTGCCGCTATAGAGAGAAATGGCGGCACCGTAAAGGGTGTATTGATCAGTCATGCAGTAAACCTCTGATTAAGTATTCAGACTTGATAAACGAGCAGCATAACCCGACGCTTGCAACAACGCCCTCAACAGAACCCAGCAATAGAACCTAACAACATGGCACACACATTCGAGCAACCGAACCACACTATTGGGCCAGACTATGTACGGCTCATGGCGGCCTACAACGAATGGCAGAACCGCACTCTCTACGCGGCAGCCAATACAGTGTCTGACGCTGAGCGGCACCAAGATCGTGGCGCGTTCTTCGGCTCCATTCACGCCACCCTGTCACACGTGCTCTGGGGCGATCAGATCTGGCTGTCGCGACTGGGCGGCGAGTCGGCACACCCCACGCCTAGCGCACCCGATGTTGCAGACTCCCAAACAACACACGATACCTTCGCAGCACTTCACAGCGACCGGCAAGTCACCGACCGCGCGCTGCTTAAGTGGGCGACAACGGTTGCAGACACCGACTTTCAAGGCGACTTCACCTGGGAGTCGACCTCGGGTGGCAAACTCACCCGACCGCGATGGACGCTTGTGGTGCAGTTGTTTAATCACGGCACTCATCATCGCGGCCAGGTCCACGCCATGCTCACCGCGGCCGGCGCAACAACACAGGACACCGATGTGCAATATATGGAGAGCCCGCACTGGCCTCTCTAGCTCAACTCGCGTGCTACTGTGACCGCTACAAGAGAGCGCCATGACCGATACCCATTCAGACAATCAGCCGCAGCCGTTTGAGCCGATCAGCTTGCAACGCAAAAAACATGCCCTGACCTTTGTCACCATCACCGTATTCATCGACGTGGTGGGGTTTGGCATCATCATTCCTGTTCTGCCCGAACTGCTGATGGAACTATCCGGCAACGGGCTTTCAGGCGCATCCGTGTCGTTTGGGTATCTGGTGGCGACTTACGCTATTTTGCAGTTTGTGTTCGCCCCAGTTCTGGGCAACCTTAGCGATCGCTTCGGGCGTCGCCCACTGTTGTTGGTTTCGCTCGTTCTCTACGGCATCAACTATCTGATATTGGGTTTTGCCACGACACTTTGGGTGTTATTTATTGGCCGGGCGTTAACCGGCATCGCAGGCTCAACCTATTCCGTCGCCAACGCGCTGATCGCTGACGTTAGTCCACCTGAAGAACGAGCGCAGAACTTTGGCTTGATGGGCATGGCGTTCGGACTTGGCTTTATCTTTGGTCCGCCCCTTGGCGGACTACTGGGCGCCTGGGACATTCGAGCGCCCTTCTTTGCTGCCGCAGCACTCGCCTTTTGCAACACCGCATATGGCTATTTTGTGTTGAACGAAACACTCCCTAAAGACCGGCGCCGTCCCTTCGATATTCGTCGAGCAAACCCTATTGGCGCACTGCTACAAATTCGCAAATACCCAATCCTGCTCGGCCTGTTACTGACCATATTCATCTACAACATTGGCCATCACGCGTATCCATCGAACTGGAACTTCTACACGATGGAAAAGTTTGAATGGACCGCCGCAGATGTTGGGCTATCAATGGGGATGGTTGGTCTGCTGATGGCGTTTGTGCAGGGTTATCTCATTCGTATCATCATCCCAAAATTCGGCGCACCCAAGACGGCTCTGTTCGGTTTCTTCGCCGCCACCATCGCCTACGTGGGCATTGCGTTTGCACCCAACTCTGCTGTCGTCTACCTATGGTGCGCCGTGTCATCACTGGCCGGCTTTGTGATGCCAGCGGTGCAAAGCATCATGTCAAACAACGTACCCCAGGAAGAGCAAGGCGAGTTACAGGGCATCGTCGGCAGTATGAGCAGCCTTGGCGCTATGATCGGACCCATAGTGATGACCCACTCCTTCGCCTACTTCACGGCCAACACCGCGCCCATCTATTTCCCAGGAGCTGCCTTCCTGATCGCCGGCATATTGTCACTGCTGGCCGTTGCAATCTTTGCCGCCAACGTTCGTGGCCTTATCAAGGCTGAAACCAGCCCTACAGAAAATACACCCCCAACCGAAAACAAGTCGGAGTCAGCAACATGAGCATTTCCCAAAGCCAATGGCGTCGCCCCATCAACACCTCAGCCGATGAGGCCGGCGGTATTCACGATGACAGCACAGCGCAAAAGCTGGGCTTTTCCGGAGGTACCGTGGCTGGCTCTCTGCACATGGAACAGTTTCCACCTGTACTGATCGCTCACTTTGGGGAAAGCTGGTGGCAACGCGGTGGCCTTAGTCTGTATTTTAAGCAGGCCACCTTTGACGGCGACCCGGTACGCTGTTGCTTTGAACCCGAGAGCGACCATCGCGGCAAAGTCTGGATGGAGAACGAAGCAGGCGATGTGATCATGTCGGGCACGGCCTCTTTGGGCGATGACCCCAACTCTGAGATTCGCCAGCGGCTGGCAAAGGTTCGTCCTGCCCAAGACCTGCGTATGTTGCAAGACGTGGTGCCGCACAAAACCTGTGAAACGCTGAGTGTGCGTGCGTCCGATGCCGAGATTGACGAGCGCTTGCGCGTCATCACCGAACCGCTGCCGCTTTACGCGACAAACCCAGAACAGAACAGCAAATGGGGTGGACGCGTGTTACCCGCAGCCCCGTTTGTCCACATATTCCGTGGCGTTGAAGCCCATGTCGCACCTATTCGTGGACCTTATGTCGGTCTGTATGGCGCTATCGAATTGCAATATTTAAACGGCCCTGTGGTTAGTGAACAGAACTACAACGTCAATGGCCACGCGTTGGCGGTTAGCGAAAGTCCAAAAACAGAAATTCTTTGGTACGAGGCGACGTTGACGGATCAAGCAACCGGTGAGCCTGTTGCGCGTATGGTAAAGATGGACCGGCTGATGAAAGACGCCTCACCTCTTTGGGGGTAAACTTCTCCTTATTACCACTACTCACTACTTTCGGAGCCACCAGAACCCTTGAAACTTTTTGACGTAACCGTAGCCCCGAATCCACGTCGCGTACGCATTTTTATCGCTGAGAAAGGCATTGAAGTTGAATACCAGCAGGTTGATATGCGCGGCGGTGAGCACAAAACGCCCGACTTTCTGCGCATGAATCCTAGCGGCAAAATTCCGGTGCTCGAAACCGACAATGGCGAGCACATCGGCGAAAGCGTTGCCATCTGCCGCTACCTCGAAGCGCTGCACCCCGAACCTAATCTGTTTGGCGCAACACCGGTCGAGCTGGGCCAAATTGAAATGTACAACCGCATTCTCGAACTTGAGCTGTGGACCCAGATTGGTACGAGCTGGGTCAACGGCCCCGTTGTTGCACAGATCGCCGCTGGCCGTTTTAAGCAGAACCCCCAGGCCAAAGAGACCAGCGATAAAAACACTCACCTGTTTTACGAACGCCTGAACCGCGAGCTCAAAGACCGCAGCTATATGGCCGGCAAGCGCTTTACGCTGGCAGACATAACGGCAATGACCGCGGTCGACTTTGCCAGCGAACTGGTGGGCCTCAAGCCAGAAGAAAACCTTGAACACCTCTGGGACTGGCACGAACGCGTTAGCGCTCGGCCCAGCGCCAAGGCCTAAATCTATAGTGGATGCTGGCTAGGGGTTGTGGCTTAGGGGCGTGGCGTTTGCGGGCAACTCGCCGATCACAAGCAACCCCGCCCCGGCCTCCGCAACCGCGGCTAAAAAGCGTTCAAAACCGGCAACGGGCATCGAACCAAAGTCGACCTCAAAGCGCACTCCTGCCGGAGACTGACGCGGCGCAGACAGTGAGTGCGCCACGTTCCTGGGGAATCGATCACTCATCTCAATCGCATCGGCTGTTTTTAACTGTTGCTCAAACCAAGCCACCAATGGCACCACGTCCAACGCCTCGATCGGCTCGGGAATGCACACCGAGCAGTTTGACCAGGCAAAAGGATTAAGCGCGACCTGCACGCGGTTGTCCCAGACAAATCGAAACGCGTCAAAGCGCACAGACCGCGACGCTTCGATACAGGCAATTTCTTGAACGCGTTGGTCTTGCAGCACACACAGATCACCGCGCGCGGGAAGCTGCAGCGCACCCGTGCGCAAAGCGTCGCCTTCCGCGTTGAGATAGAGCGCTTCAGCCAACAACACTCGGCGCACATCGACCGGAAAGCCCTCCAGTCGGGCCGAAAATTCCTCAAGATAAAGTCCGCGAATTTGCTCGAGAATTTCTGTCAGCGTCATGGGTCAGTTGTCATTGTTTGGTGGGATTGTTGCCAAGGTCATGACCTTTGGCAAGCCCAGCACCCATCAATTCAGCCAGTGTACCGCCACTGAGAAAAGCAGCCTGGGCGCCATGCGCATCGCTTACCGCCTGCGTTGCTGCAGGCTGGCACCAATCCCCACAGAGCCCTAAACCCAGTTCCGAACTCCACAATGCGGGCAGAGCTGCGGGTGTACTCACTGTCGAATAACGCCAGCGATGGGCCTCAACCTGTTCTACCCGAAAGCCCGCAGCGGCTGAACACAGCGATTTCAATTCCATCAGCAACGCTTGGGCCGCTGATGCTCGATCTTCTTCAAGATGTCGCGCACTCCACTGGGCGGTCGCGTGCACCACCCAATAATCGGTATCAGCTTGAGGGTAAATTCCTGCGATGACGTCACTGCCCGATACCGGCAACTCAACCAACTCCGAAAGAACGCTGTGCAACCGCGGGCCTTGCACCAACAGGCTCCAGCAACTGGCGTACTCAACGACAGCCAACGAATCAACCAGCCGCGCCAGCTCAGGGGCCAAATCGGTTACAGACGCGGACTCGCGCATTGTAGAAAGCAGACCCAGCGCTTGCGGCGCCGGCATAGCGAGCACGAGCGCCGCAAAGTCACCATGCAGACCGCCCTGCTGATCAAGCAACCGCCAACCGCCCGCAACGCGCGCGACACTACCTACCGCGCAATCAAATCGACACTCCACCTCATCAGCGAGCGGGCGCAACAGCTCGCGCATGTAGGGTTGGCCGGCCAGCGAACTCTCGGGGCCGACAAAGGCCGCACTCTCAGCAGCAACCAGGTCGCCGGCCAAAACAGCAAACTCCGGCTGACTCACTGCTAACCCCTGTGCTCCATGATTCCAGAATCCTTCCGGCCCAAGGCGGGTGGCAAGACGGCCACCGATATCGCCGCTCTTGTCTAAAACCTGCACCTCGCACCCCACGTTTTGCAAACGCTGCGCACACACAAGCCCGCTGACACCGGCCCCTACTACGGCGACACTGCGCCCAACCCAATCAATCATGAGCGCACTGTAACGGTATGCACAGCAACGGCAAGTAAACCCTCACAACGGTTTACCTAACGGCGCGCAATCCCTATTATCTGCCTCCCCGCACCCATAGCTCAGCTGGATAGAGTGTTGGCCTCCGAAGCCAAAGGTCGTGCGTTCGAATCGCACTGGGTGCACCAATTAAATCAAACACCTAAGTAAGCCACATCTGTCGAGCCTGCGAGATGAACTTAGCCAGCGTGAAACCACTTTGCTTTTTGGAAGAACAATGGACTCAAAGCCCCGTAATCCGCCTAAGGCAACAACCCAAACCCCACCACCGGAGAAAACTCGACGCCCTCCGCTGCGGTGCCAATCTGGTACATCCCCGGCGTAATATTCGTAAACTCGTCACGCCCCTGCGTGTTCTAGTGCGTGACGGAGCGCTCGCGGAAGACCCCGAACAACCCTGGCTCAATCTGCAAGATCCCGACACGCTCGATCAACTCACTGCCGCTTCCGCGCAATGTCGCATCACCATCGGCCCGGGCGCTGGTCAGTGCACCCTCACTCGGCGCAACCCTGCGCTGGCACAACCGACCAGACAAAGCATACCCAAACCCCTCACCGTCAACCGCGATGGATTTTCTCTAAACGCCGCCTCGGCCAACTGGTTCTGGGAAAGCGGCATTGGATGTGAGCCGTTAGGGTAGAACTCGTTCAATTTCAAAGGATTCACCGATGAAATTTTTCCAGAAAGACAGCGTGTGCTTCATCGCTGCATCTGCAAAATTATCAAGTCAGAAAATGCGGACTTATCGGCTAGGGCGATAAGCCTCGCCAATTTTAGAGATATTTCTATATCTGCGGTATATGAAGTTGAAAGGGTGCGTAGTCTGGCTCAATCTGGGTTAGTGAGCCGGATTTCTAACGTATCTACTAGGGAGGCCTTGTGTTCGGCTTAACGAGTATTGCCACCGACAATCTTGTGGCGTCTTACACCAGCCGGTTCGAAAGAGCACCGAACGGTGATGACTATCGCTTCTTTGTTGACGACTACGGCGACGGGTTTGCCTGCAGTGCGGATCAGCGCGACGCCTACGTCGCGGAATTCACGCAGTTTGTAAAGCGTCGAACGCGTTTCCAGATTCTGTGGTTGATCGGGTTGGTCGTGTTTACCGTGGCGTTGCTAATAGTCGAAATCTCCTGGTATGAGTGGCAGCCATTGAGCAACTTAATGGAGAGAGACGATGAGCTCTTTCCTATAATTGGGGTCGCACTCACCGTATTACCGTTGATTCCAGCGTTCCGGCAAGGTCATCTTCTGTACCAGAAACCCGTTAAGGATCTGTGCACGCAACGTGAGGCAACAGGCCATAGGCATTCAACCTCAGCCATATTGCACCGGCGCCTTCGGGGTATGTCGGATACGATGATCGGCCTTTTTATTCTCGTCCCGCTGGTTGGGTTTCTAATAAGCTGGCTGGAGATCAATGGCGGGCAGCGCTCGGTTGAGGCGCTTGGTGGATTCGGGACAATATTTATTCTTGGCTGTGTGATGGCGGTGTGGAAGCGAAGGGGGGAGTAGTGAGTTGTGGGTGGGTACTTAACCTAGTACTCAGAGCAATCGAGTAGAAGGCGGGTTATTCTTCCTATACTCGCGAAGGCCCTCAACCCTCGAAACCGGTGTAGTCATCGATCACCTACTCTATAGGCAAGGGATGCTCCTCAGTTATAATTCGTTCATGGTATTCGAACGATCACAGCGTAAGAAACCCCAAGGGAGCCTGTGCAGACTCCGGCGAATAAAAACGTCGAACGTTCGGCAGCACTTGATCCAGATTAGAGGGGGCTACTCCCAACCACAACGCGAGCTCTGCGAAATAGGAATCAACAGATAGCGTTGGGATGTAGACGCCACGACCAATATCCAGCGGCGCACTCGCGGACAAAATGGGGTATTCGCCGTAAATCTCGCCGCCGTTGACCGCCCCACCCATCACCATATGATGACCACCCCATCCGTGATCAGATCCGCGCCCATTCGAGCTTAGCGTCCGGCCAAAATCTGAACTGGTAAAGGTCGTCACCGAATCGAGGACACTGAGTTCAGCCAGCGCATCGCGAAACTCTTGCAGCCCGTGGCTGATAACGGGAAGCATCCGCGCTTGGTTTGCTAACACCTCATCGTGATGATCCCAACCACCCACCAGAACAAAGAAGGTTTGCCGACAAGCACCCAACGCATCGCGGGCCGCGATGGTTCGCGCGATCTGTTGCAGGCTGGCGGAAAACGGATTATCCGAGAACGCGCTAGCTAGCGGACTGGTCCCAGCCAGGGCTGCGGTGAAAATTGCCTGGCTATCGATGGACTGTCGCAGACGATTGGCGTATTCGCGGCGCAGCAAATTGCTGTGTTGTACCGCAAGCATGCCATCCACTGTGCGACGGCGGAAGGCTTCAAAATCGCTGCCATCGTTGTAGCCGATGATACCAACCGCCCCGTCGCCGTCTGGCGTTATTGCGTATTCAGTCGTCGAGTTGCCAGCTTGAAATACGTTGGTTCCTGCGAGGGAGATGTTCATAGATATACCGTTGGCTTGGTTCGCGCCAGCCAGCAAGTCTGCCATGCGCCCTCCCCAACCTTGGGCGGAACGGGTATCCGGCTGAGCGGTTTGCCACTGGGCGATTTGGTCGGCGTGGGAGGCAATACCCAGCGGAATTCGCGCCCCGGCGGCGACGGCCGCTGCATCAACCGGTTCAATCAACGTGCCTACATTCGCAATAAACGCCAAATCACCCGCGCCATAAAGCGATTGCACTTCTGGCATACCGGGATGCACCGCGTATTGACGCCCACTGGCCGTCGTCCCCGGCAGTGGCAGCAGGCTGTCTTGTGGTAACGCGAGATCCCCCCGCAAACTAGCGTACTCGCCATACTGATCGCTGTCGTTTGGCACGATCATATTGAACGAATCGTTACCCCCGGCCAATAAAATACACACCAGGGCGCGATAATCCCCAACGCCAGGGAGCGTGGCTGCGGCGGCCGTCCTGGCCAAACCCAACTGGAGCACAGCGCTGCTCGCCGTCACAGCCGTCGTACCAAGCGCACAGCTGTGCGATAGCTGGGTCATAAACCGACGCCGATTAATCATCGATCAAATCCTCACTGCGTAGTCCGGGGAAGTGAGCGTTATGTATAACGCGGTTTTAACCCGCAAGTTGTTGTCCGCCAGATCTTCGATGATGTCGATGATCAACTCCTGCGTGCCTTGGCTCATCGCACCAAAGGTAAAGGTGAGATCCAATCGCTCAACCAATGCTGCTGGGTCCACGGCTAGCGCCTCTAATTCAGTGAAGTCTACGGTCACCTGCCCCAGGGGCGGTTGACCATCGAGAAAGAACTCGCCATTAACGCCAATGTCGATCAGGTTCGTGATACCCGCAATCGTCGTACTGTTGGTAATTTGCAGTTCAGGCGCAACTAACTCAGCCGCCGCCAACGGACCCGTTGGGCGATGATTGGGCAGATAAAAATTAAACACACTTGGGGCAGATAAAGGACTTTGACCCGTGAGAAACTGCAATAGAAAACCGCTATGGAAGAAAAAACCGTCGCTGCTTTGAACCTGTAGTTGGCGCAACATGGCAACGTTACGCACCATCGGCGAGCGCAACTTACCCGCTCGGTTCGGATCCAAGGGGGTTTCGGCCTCTGGATCAAAGAGTATGGCGCGAACAACCGCGCGCATATCGCCGCGCACGCCGGCGCCATTGTCGTTGAACGCACTGGCGACACGATCGATATAGGCAGACGACGGATTGCTGGTTACTAAGCGTTGAATCAGTTGTCGACCAATGAACAGGCCAGTGTTCGGGTGGTTGAATAGGTTATCGATTGCTGCCGCGATGTCTTCGAGCCCCGATTGCCCCGCCGGCACAACCAAGCCGTTTAGTAGGCGCTTTTCGCCTGGTTCATGAAACTCATCAAACATTTGCATGGTTGATACGAAGTTGGCTTGAGTGTTGCCAAAAAAGGCGCCCTCTCCGCCCCAGCTAAGACCCGTGAATATCTTCGCAAACTCACGAATGTCGGCATTATTGTAGGTTGCGATCGGCAGTCCGTCTGCTGCTAGCCGTTCGCTGCCGTCGTTGTTCAGCTCAAACAACCCAATAGAAAACAGCTGCATCAGTTCACGGGCAAAGTTCTCATCCGGAAACCGGTTGCTCGCTGGATCGGCTTTCGCGTTATTGACGTGGCTCAGGTATAGCCCCATAGCGGGGTGCAAAGCGACGTTATGTAACAGATCACGGAAGTTGCCGAACGCACCATCCAACAACAGATCGTAATAGGTCGACAAAGATCGAGGCGCCAGCAACAAGGCGTCGACCTGATCGGAAACCACCAAAATCTCACTGAGTGCCAGCGCGATCCGCTGGCGCACCTCGTCTTCGGCGGTTATCGCGTGGTGCCACCAGCTGTAGCGCCGGAAGTTCACCAGGAGTTCGACATCTTCCTCAAACGCCTCGAATTCGCCGCGAGCGCGACGTGCCAGCAAATCTTGGACGATCGGCGTGTGGTAGGTCGGCGCCTGCTCGAATTGCGCTTCGAGCCACGACGCATGTCCTGCACTTGCCACTGACAAAATATCCTCATAGGCCAATCCGAAGGTGGCCTGGGAGGTAAAGCGGGACGCAGCCGCGATCGATGCCGCAGAGAGTTCAACCGGCGGCGGTTCTGGAGCCGGCGAAGATGGTGCTGGTACAGGTGGTGGCCTATCGGGGGTCTCTGAACTTGAACCACCACCACAGCCGCTAAGTACCGTGACGACTAGGGCGGATGCCAATGCGCTACGGTAAATTTCGGGCAGGTTGTTATTGCGTCGTGTCATGAGGAGACTATGGCAAGGCTGGTATGCTGTTTCAAGATAATGGATCGCTGCCCTGGCAAAATCACAGCGACAACTATGCAGTAGTAGGAAGAACAACTAGCCTTTGCCTCGATCGTTCGGAGCACAGGTTTAGTTGTCCGTAAATCGACCACAACAGATCTTTTGATACCAACTCGCCAACCCCAACTTCATAACCACTTGGCTCTATGGTGGAGCCATTGGTCAACAGATGGCGTTGGCTGTGCCGAACCGGGTGTCGTCGCTGATGCTGAATGTCATCTATTAAGCCATTGAAGAGTCCAATACTTAGGAGGGACAAATCCCTGTACTCTGCTCGACACGTCTAAACCAAAATTCGAGTGAAATTAATTTATGAGTGATGTTCAACACCCCTATAGTTTTGCTTACGAAAGTCACGGTATCGTTTATATTTCTGGCGCAACAACCATTGACTATGAAACACACGAACCCGTACCAGGTAGGCGCGAAGCACTCGATGCGGCGTTAAACGAAGTTGAACGCCGATTAGCTACGGTAGGTCTCGATCTCGACAATGTAGCGAAAGTGACCTATTTTTTGGTTGATATCAGTTTACGCACTGAAGCGAACCAACAATTCGAAGAGCGTTTTCAAGATCCTCGCCCAGCCAGATCGGTAGTGGGGGTTTCAGCTATTCCATATGATGGGCAAGCGGTAGTCGATGTCATAGCCCATCGCCCCTAGAGCGCATCGCGATTGTTTATAACTTGCCGACGCTTGAAGATAGGCATCTTGACCTACCGATTCGCCCAAAGTGTGACGTATCCAGCACTTAAAATGACGTTCTAATTCTTCGGTAAACGTTGTGGTGATGTCGTTGGTAGTGCACGCCTGGGCGACGCCCGCGCGGGGCGTTGGGTGCGTATCCGCTGAGTTGGGCAAACCCAATTGGGCTCGCCCGCGGTGCTTAGCTTGTTGCCGTATCGCTCGAACACCTCTGAGTGCAAAGCTTGGAACGCCCGATTAAAGCGCAGAATAGGCAGCCTCTATCATGTCATCGATACAATGATTTAGCTTTCTTGAGGCACATACGGCAGCTTAACCCTGAAACTAAACCAGTCGCATATGAGCAAAAATAAAATAAATTGGGGGGCGTAGAACTATGCCAAATTACCGACCAGATACGAAACTTAAGAGCACGCTAGCTCTGTTCGCCATTCTGACACCAACAGCTATAACGTTTTCTGCCACTTCGGTTTCGGCCCAGGATGCGGCCAATGGAGATACTTACTCCGAAGAAACGATTCTTCCCGAAATTGTCGTAACAGCACGTGGGCGCGAAGAAACGCTACTCGAAATTCCGGTGTCCGTTTCTGCGCTGTCGCAAGAAGAGCTGGACATCGCGGGCATTTCCGATATCGAAAACCTGTCGGCTTACACACCAGGATTCACGTTTGAGAATTCAGATGGTCAGGCTGGCGGACGAAGTAGTTCATCGATCCAATTTCGCGGTATCCGACAGCAGGCTGGCGGTGCGGCATCTCGAACCGGCGGCATATTTTTTGACGGCTCCTTCGTTTCGCAGGGCGCTGGCTTGGTTCAGTTCATCGATGTTGAGCGAGTGGAAGTCATCAAAGGTCCGCAAGTTGCTTACTTTCCGCGAAATACGTTTTCAGGTGCGGTCAACTTCGTTCCCAAGTTGCCGGGCGATGAGCTGGAAATAACTGCGCAAGTAGAAGGCAGCACTGGAACTGGCAGCCAAGATCAAGCTGGTTATCGCGTCGTTGGTGCGGTTGGCGGACCAATTACAGAGCGTCTCGGCCTACGCGTTGCAGCATCTTTTGAACGCAGGGGCGCCGATTACGAATATGCGAATGGCGACCCCAATGGCGAAGAAGATAACTTTTCTATTTTCGGAACCGGCGTGTACGACATCACCGACAGTCTCCAGGTTAAAGCCACAGGCTATTTTGTTGATGCAAAAGATACGACCAATGCGCAAGGTGTATCAGCAACAACTGGTCCGGGCGAGTGCAACCGAACTTTCAACGGCGCTACGCTGAATGGTATTACTGGCGTAGAATCGCCATTCACTACCGACCTCAGCAACAGCACAATTACGACATTTTGCGGTCGAATCCCGGACGCTTCTGCCCTCACTCCCACCGCCACCGGTGATTCTAGTGGAGGCTTCTTCAGCGCATTGCCGGCCACAATTACGCCGTTCGTTGACAATCAGCCCAACGGTTTGGGCAATGAATATCAGGTATGGCGTGCAAACCTCAGCGCAGATTTTCAAACGAACGGCGGCCACAGCATCAAAGCACTGGTGTCTCGCGGAGAGTCTGAACTCAGCAGCCTGCAAGATCTAAACTACGGATTGTTTTTCAACAATACATTCGCCTTTGCGAATTTTACGCGGGACACATTTGCTGAAATCCGTTTCTCTTCAAATAGAGACGAGCGTCTGCGCTTTGAAGTTGGGGTCAACTACTACGAGCAAGAATTTCGTAACGGCAACCCCTTTGTTCCTGCTGATTTTCAGGACAATGAGGCCTTCGGAGTTTTTGCAACTTTCGACTATGACTTCACCGATGAATTGACGTTTTCATTCGAAGGGCGCTGGGTAGACGATACACAGAGCATATTAGACGGCACAGAATCTGTAGCCGATGAAAATTCTTTCCAGGATTTCATGCCACGGGCGATCCTGTCTTACTCACCAAATGTCGACATGAATCTCTATGCAAGCTGGACGCAGAGTACTTTGAACTCCGTCATAACCAATGTAGACGCTGTGTTGGCCGTCCTGCCAGGCGCTATTCCCAATCCTGATGACTTTGGAAATTTCACTGGCGTTCAAAGGGTGAATGCATTTGAAATCGGCTTCAAGCAACAGCTCGCTGCCTGGGTGGATTACAGTATTTCTGCCTACCATATGGAATGGGACAACCAGCCATTTGGCAATACGTTTGGCGGAGCCGATGCGATGGGTAACCCAGTGATCGTATCTGCAAACCTGGATGGAGAGTCGGAATATACAGGTATTGATTTCGAATTCCGCCTTACCCCTACTGATGGGCTCGATCTCTTTGGCAGCGTCGGCTGGGTGGACGCCGACCTGGTTCAGCTTGGTGCCGCAGGCAGTGTTTCAGCGCTTGTGCTCTGTCCTTCCGCATTCACGAGCACAGCGCCCTGTAGCGCATTCACCGACTCAGGGGTGAACACGCTTTCTGGTGCGGGCAACAGTCCAGCCAACGTATCCGAATGGTCAGGGGCAATTGGCGCCAGTTATACATTTCCGATCCGTAATGGAGATCTTTATGTACGAGGCGACGCACTCTACCAAGGCAGCCGCTTTGTCGATAATTTTGCTTACAATGAAATCGACTCTAACTGGAAAGTGAACCTGAGGGTAGGTGCCGATGTTACGCGTAAAATCCGTGTTGAAGCATTCGTCGAAAATCTTTTCCAAGACGATACTTTGCAAAATGCCGGAGCTACCGGTGCCAGCTTCTTTACACCCGATGGCGGAGGCTTCACGCGGGCATTCACCAGTCTGCCAGACAGGCGGGAAATTGGCCTGCGTGTGACCGGAAACTTTTAAGGGTAACCATGCAAGATTGGGCGGTTCGCATATTCTGCGAACCGCCCTTTTTTTTGCCCAAATCACAATCACAAACCGCTTGCCAGTGCATGGAAAATTGGCAGTCAGACTAGGCCCTCTCTCCAGGCACTTAACCCAGTACTCCGAGCAATCGAGGAAAAGGCGGGTTATTCTTCCTATTCACTGACAGTGGTTTTCATGGCGATACCCATAAGTTTGCGATGAAGAGAGCTGTTGCGGGTGGTAGCTTATTTGGACGCAGGCATAATTCCGCTTCCGTTCGCTACCAACCAACTTGGTCTCTTTGCATATTTGATCTTGTCGTTAAAGATGAAGGGTTGGTGTTCGTAGCGAAAGCGCAAAAACTTTACCCCTCTTCCGTGTATGGATGACGAATGACTAAGGACTGCATTGTGAATGACAACAAAAAGGACCAGATGAAAAAGTGGACTGCATTAGCTCGCCGATTTACCACTTTCTTGTTGCTCTTTGGTTTGTTAGCACCTCAGGCACAAGCGAATTGGTTTATTGATGACAGCTTTGCTGGTGCGTGGACTAATACCAATGCCATACGCAATTTTGCGCATGCGCAACGCATTCATTTTGAGTTGTGGGTCGCGCAGGACGGCAGCCCAGAAGGGGTTGGCGTGCTAACCAATAATGGCCAGGAGTGCGTGGGCAGTCTGGCTGGAGATCGTAAGACTGGTCAGCTTAGGTTTAAACCGGTTCAAGGAAGCTCATGTGGCACTCTGATTGGGGGTACTTTTCACTTCAGAATGTTTAGCCGTAAGTCACTCATGTTGAACTTCGTTCCTGAGAGTAGTCTCGACTCCGAGGAAGCAGCGACGGCCAGCATGACGTTTTACAGGAGGCTCCCTAGCACGCCGCCTAATCTCTTGACGCTTGTTGCTAGCGCAAAAGAAGGCGGACAAACGGCCAGCGATGCTGCGCAAGCAGTGGTGAATGATCTCTCAAAGACTATGGCTGAGATGCGTATTGCTATGAACCCATCCTTCCAACGTTCTTACCCGGAATCGAGTTTAGTTGGGGTTTGGCACGGACAGTTTGTTGACCGCAAACGGAGCTATGCTGCAGAGTTGGCAGTGTGGTCCGTACAATGGGGCACAGCCTACTCACTTGGCGGCCTAGTCTCTTTTGGTGATCAGAAATGTTCAACATCTGTGCGTGTTGGTGTGTCAGGCGAGTACTTAGTTTGGAGTCCTGGAGTCACAGCACAAACTCAGCCGGAGGCGAGCACAAGCCGAGATTGTGAAAAATTTCAGATAAGAGGTCAGCTCAGCCTCAGTGACGATGGCAAGACGCTAGCTGTCAACATTCCGTCTAGTGCTAAGGCTGAGAACTTGCAGAGCTGTTTGCATGAGGGGCCGGGCTATGATGAAAAACGTATTTGCTTGAGCGCCGGTTTACTCACTCGGTCAACATCCTCGGACCAATTTAGCCAAAGCGTTGCAACATTCCCTTGGAACCGCGATGTTTTTGGCCCGGAGGATGGCCATTGGGAGATACTTCGGAGTAAGGATGCTGATCGAACACCTCTTGTAGCATTTCATGATGCAAAGGTTATCGAAAGAACTCAAATTCTGGCGCAGAACCAAGTGAATAGGGCCGCGGCTGAAGTGCAGCGTGATCAGGAGTTAGCGGCTAAATCAGCCCAAATTCGCCAAGAGCGAGCAGCTGCAGTAGCGCAAAGTGAGCAAAGAACACGAGATCGTCGAGCGCAGCAAAGCTTTGGCAGCACTGCCGCAGCGCAGGTCCAGTTGCCGACCCTGCCGAATATCAGTGGCCCCTTCGATGGCCTGTCAGGTAGCGGCTTTTTGAATGCGTTGCACGACGCAAATTACACTGCTATTGCAGTTTTTGACGATTACTACGTCAAAGAAAAACTTAAGCAGCGTCA
>JALZVT010000038.1 GCA_023300545.1 Pseudomonadales bacterium | reverse complement strand
GGCACCGTGTTAGCGGCATTGACAGTGAGGCTGATGGTTGCTGGTGCACTGGCCTGTTCGCCGTCGCTGACAGAGAAGGTGAAACTGTCTGCACCGATGTAACCCGGGTTTGCGCTGTAAGTCAGGTTGGGTGGCGCACCGCTAAGCGAGCCATTGATCGGGTTGCGGAGGATTTCGAATTCCAGGGGAGCACCCTCTGGATCAAAACCGTTGAGGGTAATGGCTGCCACGTCGCCTGTGTCGATTGTGAATGCCTGGGCATCTGCTGTTGGCGGATTGTTGGTGGGAGCGGGAACGGGATCAGCACTCACTTCGCGCAAGAACACGTCGAACAACTCGCCATTGTTGTCCTCGACAAAATTGCTCGCTTGGGAGTCCCACACAACAACACTACCGTCGCCGCTTATAACCGGACCGCCGCTGCCTAAATTTCCCCCAGCGGTGATGCGTCTTGTTGAAAATGGTTCGTTGCTGCTTAAATCGACGCGGAAGATATCCCGAATATTACCATTGGGATCCGAACCATCAGGGTTGCTGGCGGTAGACGAGTAGACGAGGTAGCGCTCGTTGCTGGAGAACTCGCCCGGCAATTGCGCTTCTTCACCGAGTGCGTGGGCGACTTCATTCACAAGATCGTAAAGGTGCAGAGAGGTTGGCCCGCTGGGTGGTGTCGTGTGTATCGCA
Source organism: Pseudomonadales bacterium (assembly GCA_023300545.1). Taxonomy (GTDB): domain Bacteria; phylum Pseudomonadota; class Gammaproteobacteria; order Pseudomonadales; family Azotimanducaceae; genus JALZVT01. The sequence continues at coordinate 6,895 of JALZVT010000038.1, read as the reverse complement.
ACCCAGCGACCGAGCGCGCTTATGCTGGGGCGCGAAAACCCCAGCGTCTCAAGGGGCAGCCCAAGCGGCAGCGCTTGCCGTTCTCCGGTATTAAGATTCATAGCGACAACGCCACCGAATGCGCCACTAATGTAGCTGGCCCACCCGCCAGATTCGCTGATGGATGCCGCGCGACTGTCAGTGGTACCGCCCTGGGTCAAGACCACGGTTACATCGCGGATGCGGTCATAATGCAATACGTTGTTGTAGCAGGGCAGTTCTGGGTTGGTTGGGTCATTCTCGCAACCCAACGGTTGGTAGTTGCTGCTTGCGAGGTTGGTTGCCTGAGTATCAAACACGACCTGGCGGCCATCGCGGCTGATAGCCGGTGCACGGCTAGGGGCGTTGGCACCGGCGGTGATTAAACGCAGTTCACCCGTTGCCAATTCAGCCAGCACAATGTCTGCAATAGCGCCGTTGCTATCAGGCACAGTGGTGGCCAGGTTGGTCGCGCGACTGACAAACGCAAGCCACTGACCATCTTTACTCATTACCGGGTCTTCACTGGGGCCGTTGCCTCCATTGGTCAGGTTGCGCATCTCTCCGGTTGCACGATTGAATACATACACATCGCGCACAGAACCGTTTTGTTCATCAGCCACAAGCGTTGTGGCATCGGAGCTGAACGCAATAAACTGACCATTGGCAGACACTGCCGGATCCCAGCTTGTTCCATCACCGCCCTGTTCTGCGGCTGCCGCACTAATCAGTAATGTGGCACCCCCAGTTGGTGGCGACGCCAGCAGTTCGAGCTGGAGTTCGCCAACGGCATACGGCGTGTTGGTTGGAAGGTAGTTGCCGGTGGCTGGATCGTAGGCAATGAGATGAGTTGTATCTTGAGTTGGCGGATTATCGAGAATGGGCGTAGTGCCTGCTTCGGTGCCGGCATCGTGAAGAATCAAGGGGACACTGAGGCTGGTTGCCCACTCGCCGTTGGGTCGCAGTGCAAGATCGTGCACACCCACAAACCAGTCAGGGCTAGGACCCAGCATTGACGCCAGAGTGAGATAGGGTTCGTCGCTTGACGCCTCGAAGGTGACCGACAACTCTCCACAGTTAGGATGCAATTGTTGCGGCGGACAGAACCAATGACGCCATTCAAGTGGCCTGGCACCCGCCGCTGCAAGCTCGCCAACCCATTCGCGGGTGTCGCCGCCTTCCGCAAGTAGCTCGAAGCCTGAACTTGCTGTGCTGCCCAGATCCCAGAAGCCGGCCGGAGATTCATGGGTGGCGCCACCGAACCAGGAAAAGTGAGCGGCAGCGGGATAACCAATGGGATGTTTGGACTGAGTCCAACTGTTGCTGATTGTGAGCCGGTAGGTCACCGTATCAGCGTGAGCGACACCTGAAATCAGCAACAGGACAATCAGGGTAATTATGCGGTGCAATTGCAAACTCCAAAAAACAACCCGGTGGGCTGTGAGTCTAGCTAGAGTAAACACCTTACTCCGATTAGGTTCCTTCGTAGTTTGTGGATTGAAGTTCTTACAAGTTGGCTACAAGAATCTGCCGGTGTATGGCGAGTTGGTGGTTAGGCGCGCAATTGGAGGGCTGTTGCTCTTGGGGTGGTGCGGTACAGCAATACACGCCGAGCCTGCTGCCTGCACGCCTGCGACACCCGTAACGGTGGAATGTGTACAGCAATTGCCAAACTATTCATTCAAATTATCGGTCGCAACCGATGCGAGCAAAGCAACAATTTGGCGTCTGTGGTCGGATGTTGAAAACTGGAAAACCTACGATACGATTCTGCAGTATTCCCATCTGATCGATGGCGCAGACTTTGTGGTTGGTGCTGAGGGTTATGTGAAAGCCAAAGGCGCCCCGAAGACCAGGTTCGAATTGATTGAGGTGCAGGCCCCAACGGGTTTTGTCGAGCGACTAAAAATTCCGTTGTACCAAGCGATCGAGTTGCGCCGGTATTTCGAAGAAGATGCGGATGGCCGCACGGTCTTTACCCATGAGGTGAACTTTCGCGGCTCTCTACGCTGGTTGGCTCATGCGTTGTTGGGAAACAATTTTCGCCACGAGACCGTGCGGGTGATGACACGGCTGCGCGACCTTGCTGAGAGCCAAGAGGCTGACTCAGACGCAAATCAAAGGCCTGCAGCTTAGCGTGCAAGCGTTGTATTCACGTCCTTCGCCCGCTCCGTTACTGAACGACGATTGCAATCGGAGCGCCGCATGCTGCCGAACTCATCCTGCGTCGAAATCAACTCGAAGTCTTTCCAGGAGACATCGGCAACTTCATTTAGGTCACGGGGATTCAGGGCAATGTCCGGGTCATCCCAGTGATAAGGCGAAAAGGCGTCGTTGGTCAGCACGATCATGCGCGGACCGCCGTCGATGTGGTACATGCCATAGTCTTTCAGTGCCTGCAAAACAACGCGTAGAGAAGGGGGCCAGTCGGGCGATATGTTGAATTCGGGTTTCAGTCGAAAGTGCGATCCATAACGCATGGGTTGCCCGGGACCCTGGATTGCCTTGCCCCACCGCGCACTTACTATGGGATTATGAGTTGCAGGTCGTGCGTAGCGATCGCGCTCCACAAAACCATTGGGCATCGTAAAAGCTAAAGCATGACGAATTACGCCGCGCTTGATTTCACCCGGTGTGACTAATAGAGGGACATAAGGAATTCCTGCAGCATTAGCCGAGGTGCAAGACAACCCTCGGAGGTTTTTCGGTTGGACCGTTCGTAAATCCCAGACGTTGGTACAACCGCCCAGGTATCTACGTCTATTCGGGCCTGGATTGTGCGCGCGATACTGTTCGTAGACGCGCCCCGCAGACGCATCTACAACATAGAGATGACAATCTCCACTGCCTTCGCATTGATAACCGGGTTGTCCTTGCAAGCGGCCATTTTCGGGCACAGGCATTGCAATTCGATCACAGTGCGGACGCCAAAATTGATCGAAGCGCGGAGTGAAGTCGTAGCGTTGTGTATTGGCATCAGCCTCCAACACGTGGATAGAGTAATTCTCGTTGTTGGCTTTCTTACCCAGATCAAAACGTCCGAACAGTTCTGTTGCCGGGTCGGATTTATTTTCGCGAGTGACGTAGGACATATAGTCTGTCACTGCCTGAGAGTCACTGTTAACCGGCTTATTGTTTACCCGTTGATTCCAAAATTCCTCGGGTTTGCCGAGTTGCCCTGGTTGCCAGCCGTAGGTGCTGTTGCCACGGAGGTAGGGTCTAAGCACTGCACTGTCTCCCGTTGGTTCAGGAGCAGGATTGAACTCAGGAACAGAAGTGGCTGACCTGGGGACAGTCGCAGTTGCAGTCGCAGCCTCTGGGCTGGCAGGCGGAGCAGCGGCCGGCGCGGTTTCCAGCGGTTGATTCCATTGGGGTGAATCTAGGGGGCCGCAACCGGTTATGAACAGCAGCAAGCCGCCACTGCAAGCGGTTTTAAGCAGGTGTTTGATTTGATGCAGGCCGATCAACATCGTCTCCCAGTGTCTGTGCATAGTGGCATCGATTTCCCGATCTAAAGCCGGCTTAGGTAAGCACCGGCAGCAACGCAAGCCCCGCAATCAGGCCTGGCACATTCACGGTGCCGGGTGATTCGAGCCGCTCGTTGAGCGCGCTTTTGAAATCGTAACCGTGATGCGTACGCCAGGCGATGGGCACTTCAAAATAGCTGGCGTTCACTGCGCGACCGGCAAGAGTTGCAAGCAACACGGCACTGATCCAAGACGTCATTGGTACCAGCAGCGCCACCGCAAAAACGATCAGCCAACTGCCGCCGATTCCGCCCCAGGTCAGCGCCAATGCTTGCCGGGTCGAATTTTTCTTTGGGTTGAAGCCCAAAAAGAAGGTGTAGTCTGAGGTCTGCTCCGCGATCTTTATTTCGGAGCCTGCGAGTGCTGCGCCAGAGTAGTGGCCCCACTCGTGGAAAATGGATGACAGCACCATGCCTGCGATGAATGCCGCGGCGACGCCGGTGACTAACGCGATTGGCCAGCCGGAGCTGGTTGCCCAGGTGTGGGCTGCGCCAAACAGGGTAAGCGCGGCAACCACGGCCACGCCGTGAATCGAGGCGTGCTTCTTTAGATTTGCGGTGTTCTTGGCGCGCCTTTCAGTCGTGACTTCTGGTGCCGTTTGGACGTTAGCTTGCTGCCTGTTCAGGGTTTCTATTTCTGCCATGTTGATCTGCCTGTGTTTGCCATCTGTTTTGCTTCGTGTTTTTTTTCAAGCGTTTTAGTGACGCCTGCCGCTATTGCGTCGACCACTAGAACGGCCACGGTAGGACATTGTAGCCCTCTTTCGGACGTATTTTTTGGAAAACCAGTTCGCCCGGATTCGTCTGTACACCGAGTGCCACGTCAGTGTGAGGGTGTATACGATAAGATCGTGCTGTTCTGGCTCAGTCGACAGAAAGGAACTCGTCCTGATCTATGACCTCTGCCGGCTCGTCAAGCGCCGAACCTATTTTGCCAATCAGATGACCAACGCTAAGGCTATAAGCACTTACGCCAAAAAGCAGTACGCCCATTAGTATTAGCGGTAACACAGATTCTGCCGCGTCTGCCCCTGCGGCAGATGATCCAACGACCATGATGCCGAGGACGATAACCACGGCCCACAACGCGATAACGAGTTTACGACGGAGAGAGCGCGGTTGCGAAGCGCTTGGGCGCAGTCGGTGCTTTAACCATTCAACGATTGTGAGCAGTGCTGCAATAATGCCCCAGCCTCGAAGTACCCAGGGCACCAGCGGTTCGAGAGTAAACTGCATGCCGTCGGACTCAGTAGCAGTTACCGCACCAGAATCTTGCAGTTGTTGCCCAAGCCAGTCGCTCAACTCCGGAAAGGCTTCATTTAGCCCTATCAACATTGAAAAGCCCTCTTTCTGAAAGCCCAAAAACAGGGCGGCCAGCATGGTAAACAGGGCGAGCGACCAGGCCAGAATCATAGGCACCGTTTGGGTCCAGCGCAGATAACTAAGGCCACCTTGAAGCAAGCTACTCAACAAGTTTTTAAAGGGCTTTCGTTGCGTAGCCTCTACGTGCATTTGTTGACCCTTGCGTTACACAGCTGTGACGGCGAAATTCTTAAATCGGCTTGAAATTCTACTTATTAGGAGCCTAAGTAGGTGAGCCTATGCAGGCAAGCACCAAAACAGGTGGCGCACTTGACCTGCGTAGTGTGACCCGCTTGTGCATGGCGAATTTGGCCATGGTGCTCATAAATACCAATGCTGAAGCGGCAAAAAGTTATGTTCGTTTCGCCTAGGCTATCTCGATCAGTCTGAGAACCCGTGGCGTGCCGCGCTCGTATTGCATGCGAATTCATTTCGCGAACTGGCTTCGACCATCGCCAGGTACATGAATGCGCGCAGCATCTGGTTCCGCACCGTCGATGGCACTGACGGATGGCCGCAGAACGCTGAGCATTCGATGCGTCGAGATGAACTGATCGACTACCTGCTCGAAGAGCTAACTGAGTCGTGAGTTAAGACACCGACTTGATCGGCGATAGGTTGCTGTCACCTCTTCTGGTGACAGCCCAGCAAGACCTGCGCCTCATAATGTTGTTCAGTTAGTTTGTTTCTCCAGCAGGATATTCCTGTGAATACGGCGATATCTACTAACCGCTGGAACCAATAATGGTTAGATTTCGCTTGGGGCACGCTATGTTGAGAAAATTCGCTGACAGCAACAAAACAAAGAGAGCAGGTACTCAGAAGGCAGTGCTATTTCTGCTCTTATTTTTGCTAACCCCAAATTCTAGTGCGAAAGTTACTGACGCCAATCTGCCTAGAATCGAAGGCTACACGAAAGGCGAATTGGAAATAAAGGCAGTGGGCTTTGGTTTAGATAATCCAATAGCCGTAGGTAGAGTTACAGCAGATGGAATCATTCATTTCGATTGGCCAGAATTGACGCCTGCTCAAATTGATGCAAGTGAGTTTTTGGCCACATCGCTTAAAAGATTCACGCGGGCGAGGTCTTGTAAGGATCCTAAGGCGTCTCTCACCAATGCTGAGACGAAGCTGGTGGTCAATAACTACATACAGTTGTTCAAATATGGCCAGCCAGTAGGTTTTATCACCCCTTCGACTCAAAAAGATCAGGCGCATAACGCAGACCAACTAGGCAGCACTATTGATTGGATCTATAGCTTTTCTGATGCGAGTGCGAAGGCGAATTGCAGTAAGACAGTGAGCACCTCAGGCGACCGAAGTTTTGTTGACAGTAAGGTTTATGACATTGAATTGAAGAAAGGATGGAACCTAGTATCCAAGACCTTAACTGCGACGGAAGATTGGGTAACCGAGGAAGGGAGGAAGGTCAGTTTGCCAAAAAGTAAGGTGGTTCGATCGATAGCCGAAATACCAGAAGACATTCATTGGCACCTGAAATACACGGCCAATGATGAGCTGCTAGAGATAGAACAACGGCTGTTTACACAAATACCTGTCGCGAAGCAGCGCTATGAGTCGTGGCTACCTAACAAGCTGGGTAATTTGGAACGAACTAGCTACGAGATCGGGAAAAAGATAGAACGCATAGAAACAGCTAACAATGTGAATCTCATATTCACCAGCGGCGCTAAAGTAGTTGACGTCACCGTCGTCGATAGCGCTGGGAATAAGAGTGCCGTGAGCATGTTCACGTTGATGCAGGATATGGCAAGTAGAGATTGGAAGGAGGATACGGAAACGGGCTACAGGAGTTCTGAAGAAATTGATGGCACGCGAGTAATGACGGATTACAACGAGAAAGAAAAGAAGGCCACCCTAAGCTACAATTCTAACGACAGGTTTCTGGTTAAAGCAGAATCAAAAAATGTGGAACCTGACGAGCTGTGGGGATATCTCCAAACGTTGAACCTTGAAGCTCTGATTGCT
>JALZVT010000037.1 GCA_023300545.1 Pseudomonadales bacterium | reverse complement strand
TTTTAGCAATCCTGCTGAGGGACGTTGGTTTCGTATCTGGGCGGGGATGATGACCTTTGTCATAGTGACCTCATTTGTATTCGATATTCGCGATGCGTTCATCTACATTCGTCATTTCAGTGGAGTTGCGTAAGCTCAGCCGGAGCGCAGCACCGAATAGTCTGTGCATGACGAATTGGCAGGCACAGCAACACAATGCAGAACCTGGGAGTCTTGCAGTACCGCAACGCTCATCTATCATGGTCGGCGTGAGGCCTGCTTTTCTACTTATCATTCATCTACTGACAGTAGCCGCGAGGCTGCTCAAGACCGGTGGAGAGAATCACTGCTATTGCAAAAGCAGTGCCTCTCGAAAGGCGCGCATAGCAGGGGAAGGCACGTTTCTGGCGACGGTAACCAGCACCATGTTTAGCTCGATGCCCGTATCAAAATTCGCAACAGCAATTGCATGTTGATTTCCTGCATGCGAAAACTGTTCAACCAAAGATTTTGGGGCGAGCGTGATGACATCACTGCTCGCTGCTAGCGATATGCAAGCCGACAGGCTATTTAGTCGATAGCGCGGAGACGTGGCGGGACCGGTTTCCTTGGCCAGAGTTTCGAACAGCCGGTTCTCATTGAAGTAACGGCTGGGAATGGCAAGCGGATAACGCAGTAGTTCAGCGAGTAATTTGCTGCGCGCGACGGGATGATTTTTACGATGCACAAACACAAGTGGTTCGTCGTTTAGGCGTTCCATGCGGAGTGAGGTTGCATAGGTCGATGACTTGAAATTGGCCAGATCACCGACTATAAGATCGCACTCACCGGTGACTAAATCCTTGTAAATATCTGAGCTACCAACAATCACATCAACGTCCAAATTAGGGTGTGATTCTGACAATCGAACCAAGCCACCAACGATCAACGTCTCCGCCGCCAAAGCAATGGCTCCCACGCGGATGCCGCCGTGGTCACCGCCGGCCATCAACCGCGCCTCGTCATCAAACGCACTAGCGGCCTTTAGCGTGGCTTCTGCATGGTCGATCAAAGACCGCGCCGTATCGCTGGGTTCCACAGCCCGCGTAGTACGGTTGAACAAGCGCATTCCCAGCTGACTTTCGAGCGATTGGATGCGTTTGGTGACCGTACTTTGCGTCACCCCCAACTGATCGGCTGCCGAGCGGTAGCTGCCGTTGCGATAAACAGCGACAAAATGTTCCAGCAGACGCAAGTCACTCATGAACTAATTATCTTCATAAATTCCATATTGGCAATAATAGGCTATTTTTAATTCGATATCCTACCTTCCTTTAGCAACATCAGGCAGACGCGATTGAGCAAACCAGTTATGGGTAACCGGGTATTTCGAGGGCTCAAAACCTTTGGATACCTGGAAGACCAAGATCGCTACATCAGTGCGAGTGCGGCTCCGGAGTTTAGCTTTGGGTTCATTGGCTGCGGCATGATGGGCCAAGAACACATGCGTAATGCGCTGCTAGCGGGCCGTGCCAGCATCGGTGGAATTTTTGACCCGGCAGAGAAAAGTGCGGCGCATGCGCTCCAAACTGCCTGCAAAGAACAGATGCCGCTCATGCCCAAGGTGTACCAGTCGCTTGAAGAGGCCTGCGCCGATCCGGCCACCGATGCGCTAATCATTGCGACACCTAATTTCACCCACCTGGAAGTGATGCGAGTTGCTGTGCGTTATGACAAGGCAATTTTTCTTGAAAAGCCCATTGCCACAACCCTCGAAGATGCCTATGAGGTATGCAGACTCGCAGCCAATCACAGCCGTGTGGTGCGTTTCGGATTGCAGTATCGATACAAGGCAATCTACGCCGAAGCAATTAGCGAAGTATTCGAACGCAACGCTGTCGGACGCATCCACAGTATCAACATGCTGGAGCATCGCTTTCCTTTTCTGGACAAGGTTGGTCAGTGGAACAAATTTGATGCGTACACCGGCGGCATGCTGATCGAAAAGTGCTGCCACTACTTCGATTTGATGAATCTGTTCGCAGGTAGCCACCCGCAACAAGTGTTCGCCGTTGGCAATCAGGCTGTAAATTTTCGTAACTTTACCTACGCCAATAAAAAGGCAGATGGTCTAGATCAAGCACAGGTGAGCATAGAGTACGCAAACGGCGTTATCGGTGGTTTTTCACTGTGCATGTTTGCGCCAGGGGCTCGGGAGGAGTTGGTTCTGTGTGGTGATGAGGGGCGAATCCAGGTGTCTGAGCAGGCGCAACTTGGAGAAGAGAACCACAACCAGATTCAACTGTGGAGCGGCGATAACGCGGCATCACGAACCAGTACGCCAACTTATCCGCCGCACATAGCACGCGCCGGGCATCACGGTGCGACTTTCTTCGAGCATGTCGCATTCGCTGAGGATCTTGCCTCGGGGGGCAATACAGGTCCAAGCCTTGCAGACGGATTCTGGTCGGTGGCACTTGGAGCTGCAGCGCAAGCGTCTATAAAACGGAGGCAGGCTGTGGATGTTGCCGAGATACTGCCACAAAATTTCGACAGCGCCGATCTGATCCAGACGATCACGTAAACAACCAACGGAACACAACCATGACCAATCTCATTGATACTTCGCCGCGCCATCTCACTGATGAACTTTCAATCGGTCCGTTGGGGTACGGGTGTTGGCGTCTGGTCAACATGCCCGCCACTGATGCTCGAGTGCGAATTGAGCAGGCCTTGTCCAGTGGCATGAATCTGATTGATACCGCTGACGTCTACGGTTTAGATTGGGGAGGTGAAAAATTTGGCGCCGCTGAAGCGTTACTGGGTAAGGTATTGGCGGATACGCCCGGACTGCGTGCGCAAATGGTGCTCGCCTCCAAAGGCGGCATCATCCCAGGTGTGCCCTACGATTCGGCGTATCTTGAACAGGCGTGCAACGATTCGTTGCGCCGTTTGGGTGTTGAGCAGATCGATTTGTATCAGGTACATCGCCCTGATTTGCTAAGTCATCCGCAGGAGACCGCGCGGGTTCTTGAACAACTAGTGACCAGCGGCAAAGTGCGCTCGCTGGGCGTTTCAAACCATGCACCCAGTCAAACAAGCGCGCTCATGAACTTCTTGTCAGAAAAGATAGTGAGCCAGCAACCGGAGTATTCCGCATTACAGCTAGCGCCGCTATTCGATGGTACCTTCGATCAATGCATGCAACATGGACAGGTCGTAATCGCATGGAGCCCCCTCGCCGGGGGCAAACTGGCGGGTGAAACCGAAGTGCCTGATGCCCTTTCTAGTGTGCTCCAAACGTTGGCGGAGCGTGAAGGCGTAGATCGGGCAAGCGTTAGTCTGGCCTTTACACTCGCCCACCCGGCAAGACCCGTCGCATTGGTAGGCAGCATTAACCCTGAGCGCATTGCCAGTGCAACGAACGCGCTCAAGGTCAAACTTGATCGCGCTGATGTCTATCAGATCATAGAGGCGTCAATGGGTGAGGCGCTGCCATGAGTGTTGAAGTTTCTTGGTTTTCTGCACTGTGTGACGACGACTATCAATATCTGGGCGTCCACGATGAATCGCTAAAGTCGTCTTGGTCACATTGCAGCTCAATTACACGCACCGCTGATCGTCTGGGCTACGACTCCATTTTGCTGCCGTCCGGTTATCAACTGGGTATCGACTCGGTGGCATTCGCCGGTGGAATTGCCCCGCTCACCGAACAGATTCGTCTGCTGGTCGCGGTACGCTGTGGCGAACTCTGGGTACCCCAGCTGGCACGGCAGTTGGCCACTTTGGATCAAATGCTGGGCGGGCGCCTGAGCATCAACATTATTTCATCGGATATGCCGGGTGAATCTCTGGAATCGGTCGATCGATATCAGCGTACGCGGGAAACCATGCACGTCTTGCGAGATCTGCTGAACGGCAAGTCTGTAGCGACAAAGGGCGAGTTTCTGAATCTGACGCTTGATCCGCCGAATGTCCGAACGGTGAGTGGTCAGTCACCGCTGTTCTACTTTGGCGGCCTATCTGAGCCCGCACGGCAAGTGGCTGCGGAATGCGCTGATGTGTTTTTAATGTGGCCAGGCACGATGCCGGAAATCAACCACATACTCACCGATATGCGAACCAGGGCGGCCGCTTTCAATCGACACCTACGCTTTGGGTATCGTGTGCATGTGATTGTGCGAGAGTCCGAAAACGAGGCCATCGATGCGTCGCGTCGCTTGCTCTCCCGATTGAACGACAGCGAAGGCGCGCGCATCCGCGCACAGTCCCTCGACAGCAGCTCGGCAGGCGTACGTGCACAAGGACAGTTGCGCGAATCCGCAGATGATGACGGATTCGCTGAGGAAAATCTGTGGACTGGCATTGGGCGGGCTCGCAGTGGTTGTGGCGCAGCCCTTGTCGGAGATCCCGATCAGATACTGAGCAAACTGATGCAGTATAAAGAGCTGGGTATCGAGTCATTTATCTTGTCTGGATACCCCCACCACGACGAGTGTGATCTATTCGCTCGCTACGTACTGCCTGAGCTTGATCACGGCGTACTGACTCGACGGACTTAGACTGTGACGCACTCGATAAGATACTTACCAAAACGAACGCGACGATACAGCCTTAAAAAACTTAGCCATAACGCGTCGAATAAAGGGTGATTTTTAGGGGTATCGGCTTTGGTGCGGGCATGCTTTTGAGGCTGGAGATGCCAGTGCAGCAATTGATTTGGCGAAACTTTACCTTGCAGCAGATCAACCTGTGCATGGCGAATTGGTAGTCGCAGCAAGATACCCCAGAAAATTGCAGTCGTGTAGTGCTCACATGCTCATCTAACATGGGGATCTCGAATGTTGACGGCATCACCGCCTTCCGAATGTTCAACCACGCGATTTCAGGGGCAGATCCGCCTGGCAATCTGAGTATAGACAATGATCCACTATGCAAATCTCATCGATGGCAGGCCAACTTGAGAATATTGGTAGTGAGTGAGATCCAATCCATTCCTTATGCCCCAATATCCCACCCGTTCATCGAACGCGTCATCGGAACGATCCGACGCGAGTATCTGGCCCACGTAGCGTTCTGGAATTCATTCGGCCTGACCAGAAAACTTGACCAATTCAAAGGATACGATAACTACCATCGAACACATGACGCGCACTCGGGTCAGTCGCCTACGAAATTCAGCCGAGCAGAAGAGTAAAGACACGCAGGTATTACGGGCTTTTGTTGGCAGCAGCATTGCTACGGGCTATGGGCAATGGTCTGTTTCAAACGTCGGTACCTGCTTGACTACCAATTCGCCATGCACAGCTCGAAAACGCCCTAACCTCTTCTTTTAGAAAGGATTTATATGGTAGCTACGGGTGGACTTGAACCACCGACCCCAGCATTATGAATGCTGTGCTGTCTTGGGTGCAGAAAGTATCTCGTTCGGCGTTAAGTGTAACCAATTGATTTAGCGGCCTGTTCGACAAAATATTTTTTACCGGATTAGCAACTATTAAGACCATTTCTCGCGGACACGATCTCAACGTGGTCACCATTTTCGATTCATTTTTGGATCGTGTTGACCCGATCGGATCCTGTCTTGAACCAACTCTATGATCTTGCACGCGTGCAAGAAAACGAAATGCTGCCTCTCTTTCTGACACCAAATAGCAACTCCCGACCCACTATGACTGGAAGCTGCATTGTCGTGGCCTATTTCGAACACGAATCTCAGTGCGACTACTAATTCGCCATCCACAGGTTCTACGGTGTGTTTCCTGCCTTCTTGAAGTAGAACACTATCGCAATAACAGCAATCAGTAGGAGCACCGACGGCCACAGGAAGTAGCCCTCGATATCCGCTGGTGCAACGGCGCCCATCCAGTACGCGGCCAACAATGCATGAAAACCCAATCCAAACAGCCCCAACGACACCGCCGCCACTTTGGTCGTGGCCGTCTGGCCAAACAACGGCACCACAACCAGTAATCCAAACACGGCGTACAACCAGAACCCCAGATAATCGAAAGACGTGTAAAGGGAAAACGGTACTGACACGTTTAGCAGCCTAAGGAGGGAATCAGCCAACTCACTGCCAGCAGCGCCGCTCGACACTGCCTGGGCTAGCGCAGGAATGGTCCACACCGCCATGAATTTGGGGATGATGAACGCCACCACCGACAGCAGTACAACCAATGCGGCGAGAACCGCGCGCAGTGGATTCTTGTCACCAATCAGCCAGGCCATGGCAAAAAACACCCCCGACAAGCTAACCATCGCAACAATCTGATTCACCCAACCCGCGATGAATGCGCCTTTATTGGCGCTCAACCAAAGGATGCGATCCGCGTGATCCGCAGCGAAGCCGTTTGGCACATCCAGCGGCAAGAACATTGCAATCACCCCCGATGCAAGAACCACTATGGCAGCCCAAAAACCAAAGCGGTGCATTTGGGCGTCCAGAACCGGATAACGAGTAGCCAGTGTATTCAAGGGGTATCTCCATAACGTGTATTGATAAAATTCATGATCACCTCGTGCACCGCAGCGCGATCCGGGTGCCAGCGTTTGCCGCGCGCTGTGAACAAAGACTCAGCTTCGAGCATGGCCATCAGCGCCAGCGCCTCAGCACGCGGCGCAGCACTGCCCTGTCTCTTCAGGGCAGCCTGAAAAATTTTCAGAAACTCCGCATAAACCTCTTCCAGCAACTCGCCAACCAGCGGTTCCACCTCTTGCATGGCCCAAAGTTGTGGCCATAGCTTATCGCTGAGAATCGAATCACCCGCGGAGTCACTGAGCAGGAACAACGCAAGTTCAGCAACGCTAACTTCATCGGTATTTGGCCTCATCGCCGCAAGGTCCTGTCGGTAGCCGGTAGCGATGTGCGTCACCATCGCTCGAATCATTTCCTCCCAGGTTTTGAAGTGGTACTGCAGCGCACCCAGCTTTAGTCCGCTGGCCCGGGCCAGCGCGCGCATGGTCAGGCTGCTATACCCCTCATCCGCAATCATCTCGATCGCCGTTTGCAGGATCTGTTGTTTCCGATCACTCATGGTTTGCTCACCGGGACCTTTAACCGAGTTGACATGACGGGTGACAGGCTAGAACATGTCACGTGACATGTGAAGCTATTATCAGAGTCAAATTAAGGGCCTTTTGGAGGTAACAATGGCAGCATCCGTAACCCGTCGGGACTTCTTGAACGGTGTCGCCGTCACCAGCGCTGGCGCAGTACTTACCGCTTGCGGTTCCGGGGCAGATCCAGAGGTCGCCAAATCTTTAACAACCCCAACAACCGCTGTCCCCGATCCCGTTACCCCTCCCGCTCCGTCAACCTACTACCCTCCGACCCTTACCGGCATGCGCGGCAGCCACGAGGGATCCTTTGAGGTTGCCCACGCGCTGGCCTGGCGCGGGGAAAAACCAGCCACCTATCAACCACTGAATGAGCACTACGATCTGGTGGTGGTCGGTGCCGGTATGAGTGGCCTGGCCGCGGCCCGGTTCTATCAGCAGAAAATGGGAGCGGACGCCAACATTCTATTGCTCGATAACCACGACGACTTTGGTGGCCACGCCAAGCGCAACGAATTCCACACCGACGGAAAAATGCAGCTAAGCCTTGGCGGCGCGCAAAACCTGGACAATCCGCAAAACTACAGTGACGCTGCTGGCGGATTGTTGGTGGACCTTGGCATTGACGAAGACTTCATTGAAGTCATGGACAGCCAAACACCAGAGAACCTCGCCATTGCTGGCAGACTGTCTGCCGCCAACGGCGTTGCACTGCCAGGACCAGATGGCCACCTGACCCT
>JALZVT010000036.1 GCA_023300545.1 Pseudomonadales bacterium | reverse complement strand
TCGGTCATGTCGGGTCTGTCCCTTATTCTTGCCTTGTTCCGGGCTCAAAAGTAGCGGTTGGAGCGCCGCTTGAAACTCCGTTTATTGCCACTAATCAAAATTACTGCCTCTCACTCTGGTAACAGGTAATCTTTAGCCGAGAGAGGTGCACAACCTAGCACTCTGATAGGGAGAAACCATGAAATTAGGCTTGATGCTCGGTTATTCGGGCGCGGAACTGGATGTACGGATCAAAGACGTACAGCTTGCGGAGCGATTGGGCTACGACTCGGTCTGGGCGGCTGAGGCTTACGGCTCAGACGCTATCACCCCGCTTGCATTTATCGCCGCTCAGACCGAGCGCATTAAACTGGGCACCGCAGTCATTCAACTGGCCGGCCGAACGCCTGCGAACGCGGCAATGGCCATCGCCACACTCGACAAGTTAGCGGGTGGCGGGCGAGCGATCTGTGGCATTGGTGTGTCTGGCCCGCAGATTGTTGAAGGTTGGTATGGGCAGCCCTGGGGCAAGCCCTATTACCGCATCAAAGATTACGTGTCGATCATGAAAAAAATCTGGCGGCGTGAAGGGCCGGTTACGCACGAAGGCCGAGAGATTAGTTTGCCGTTTACTGGCGAGGGTGCGCTTGGCTTGGGTAAGCCGTTGACGTCTATCTTGCATATGAACCCAGACATTCCGATCTACCTTGGTACAGGTATGGAGTCGACTGTGCGGTTGACCGCCGAGATTGCAGACGGCTGGTTGCCGCTGGGCTATGTGCCTGAGTCTGCACATTTGTACGACGAGTGGATTGATGAAGGGCTCCGGCGCAGCGGTCGTACGTCGGCGCAGTTTGAGCGGCAGGCTATCGCTCAGGTGAACGTTACTGACGATGTTCGTGGCGCAATTGATCGGCTAAAGCCGGGCATAGCGCTGTATGTAGGTGGCATGGGAGCTAAGAGCAAGAACTTTCACAACGAGATGATGATCAGGCGTGGGTACCCTGAAGCGGCTGCGCGCATTCAGGAATTGTTTCTAGCCAAGCGCAAAGACGAGGCGATAGCGGCGGTGCCTGACGAGTTTGTTGATGAGGGTGCGCTGCTCGGACCGCCCGATCGAATCAAGAAGCGATTTGCTGCCTGGGAGGGTTCTGGTATTTCCGGTTTGACTATTTGGGGCGACGAGCAAGCGATCCGTACGATGGCTGAGGTGGCGCGGTTAAACACGCCAACGGACTAACTTTAGCGGCTCAATAGCGATTGATGCCCAGGATGAACTTGAACATCTGGAACCTTAAGAGCAAGACGTTGGATATACGCCAAGCTGGCAGCAGACGCCTTGGGATCATGGGAATAGGTGCCTGGTTCCACGCCATGCTCCCAGCCCCAGCGAGTGTGGGTGACGTCGCCAATCATCAGCTGCCAACCTTCGGTGGTATTGGCGAGGTAGGCCGTGGTGCCGGGAGTGTGTCCTGGCGCCCGTATGGCGAACACACTGCCATCGTTAAACACATCGAGTAACTGGCTCGTTTTAAACGGCCATTCTCGCAGCTGCTCAACATTACCCAGTAGTCGATCTGTAGTGCCCTGAGTGAACAGATTCATAACGCTCGAAAGCTGTGCATCGCCAGGTCCGATGTAAACCGGCACGGCGGCGGGCAGATCCAGTAAACCCATAATGTGGTCTAGGTGCAGGTGGGTTAGAAAAACCCCGTCAATTCCGCCCAGCTCTACGGCTAACTGGGATGTGGTTTTCTCTGTGGCCAAGGCGTCGGTATTCATTGCCCGCTTTACGATGGCGGAAAGGTGGCTGTTGTTGGCTGGGTCGCGCATGGTCTCAGCGAGACCAGAGTCGACAATGAAGGTACCTTCGGTAGGGTGTTGCAGGCTGTATACATAGATTTCAATGGGTTCATCTTGCTCTTCTAACCCCGCGGCCCTAGCCGTTGGGTGTTGCAGATTAAGTAAACCAGACAGCGGGACTTGCCAGGTTCCAGCCAGATGTTTGGTGAATGCAATGCGGCCTGGTTGGTTTAGGGCGTGCAGCATTGCGGCTTCCGTTACCGGGGTTCCTCGGATCGCGGTTGTTGTTTCAACTTGCGTGGCAGAGCAACCGGCCAGACAAAGACCAGCCGCTAATGTTGTTAGCGCGGAATTTCGCAGCGTTCGGAGGCTCGTTGTTGTGTGCGTCAGCATGGGCAATCTCTCTTTAAGATCGCTATAGCTTATTCATTCTTATATGGATGTATATTGGTTAAATATGCATGTTAGCATTCATATATGAATATGAACCCGCAGCCGATCTCATGGGAGTCAGCGCAAACGTTCCTAGCCGTTGTAGAGCACGGCAGTTTCAGTCGTGCTGCAATCGCCTTGGGGCTCGGTCAACCAACGGTGAGTCGGCGTGTGGCGCAGTTGGAGAACCTGCTTAGCGAGCAATTGTTTCGCCGCGGCAAACAGGGGGCTGAGCCTACGACAGCAGCCCACAGGTTGATTCCTGCAGCGGAGCAGATGGCCAAATGGGCGTCTGAATTTTTTCGCATCGCGCACGGGTCGGAAGCAGAAATCGCGGGTGTAGTGACGATTGCGGCACCACCCGGTGTCGCGGTCGAGCAGTTGGCGCCGTTCGCCGCTCGACTGCGAAAACAGCAGCCGCGGTTGCAACTTGAAGTTCTTTCCGCGGTCGCCCCTGTCGATCTTAGTCGCGGCGGTGCTGATATTGCGATTCGCACCCAAGCACCTACCGAGCCTGGGTTGGTCGCGGTGTTGCGTGCACAATCCCAACCCGTTGTGGTGGCCGCCCCCAGTTACCTTGCAACCTTGAACACTCCGTGTGCTTGGGAAGATTTGCAATGGATAACCTGGACGGATAGTTTTTGCCAGGTTGCTCCCCGTCCGATGCTTGAGCACGCCATCAAAAACTTTGCGCCAATCTTTACGGCTGACGATTATCTGGTGCAGAAAGCGGCTGCCCGGGCGGGCTTAGGTGCCATCATTGTCGGGCTGCCAGAGCCTGCGGAAGAGGGCTTAGTTATCGTTCCCATGCAGGTGCAGTTGCCAAGCAGTGAGTTTTTTGTGGTGTGTGCTAAAAGTTCACAGCAGATACCGCGCGTACGGACGGTATTAGCTGCGTTGCAAGAAACCATTTTGGGTTTGCAGGGTAGCTAGGTTTAGAGAAGCGCCGCTGTTTCAATGCTTACGCGGAGCGCTTAGGGCGAGCGCTCCGCCTTCGGTCAATGTGATGTCGTGATATGTCGGGTAACGAATCAGTAAGGCCATTTAACTGCAAGTGGTAGTCGTCTATTTCGAACTTGATTTCGTCTTCGATGCCTTCAGCGCTCACGGTGAGGGCTGAGGTGTCAGCATCCCATTGCCACTCGCAGTAGCAGGTTCCATCAGCGCGAAGCCAGCGACCGGCTAAAAAATCCTCGCGTTTGGTAATCCACTGATGCTCTGGTGCTGTCATATTCATTGTCAGAGTTTACCCGGCGAGCATTTGGCGGCATGGCGTCAATCGACATTTGGATGTTGCGTGTTTCACAAATCTGTAAAACCCTATCCACAATTATCTATAAGTACATGCATTGATGAATGTGGCGTGCTAGCTCCCGCTGTGTGGTATTCGATCAAGAATCGATGTCTATCGCCTTTCAAGGGCGTGCAGTAACGCCGCTCCAGAGCACTACCATCTGGCGTTTACCTCTTTTTAAGGACGGGCCAACTTTGCGCTCGCGGCGATCTGTTGCGCGACGTTTGGGGGGGCACCTCTCCTTTGAAGACACGCCGGATTGACTCGCAAGTATCGAGATTCAGGCGTCATCTTCAGATCTTGGATTGCCCTTACGAAATAGTTGTCATTCCCAATGAAGGCTATCTATTGCACGTCACACCAAGTTTAGGACGAGACAAAGATGCGACCGGCTGATGCTAGGGAACTGCCTGTGCTTTTTGCATTTACAGGCTGAGCTCGTCAACAAAAGAAAGCAGCTGATTTCTGCTAAACGGTTTGGCAAGGAATGCCAGCTCGTCGGTATTCAGACCATAAGCGCGCAGTGTGTCATCTCTATCGAATCCGCTCATGATTCCCGCTCGCAGGTTGGGGAGATGAGCTTGCAGTGCGTTCGCAACATCCAGTCCGTTTTGCTCGGGCATTGTCAGGTCGATTAAGGCGATCTGCGGAATGAACGTCTCGGTTTTGACGACCGCAAGAGCCTGTGCGCCCCCTTCGACACAACTTACGGAATAGCCTTCCGCCCGCAAGATGCGACTGATCAGCGTGCGTATAGCGGGCGTATCGTCGATCACAAGAACGGCGGCCCCGTTCTTAGATGGCTCTGTCTGGCCGTGCTCAGGTGCTTGCGGGTTCAAGGTAGTAAGACTCGAATGGTCGTGCCGAAGTTAGCGGCGCTGGAAACCCAGATACCCGCCTTGTGGCTATCCAGAATGCCTTGCACCGCAGCCAGTCCGAGCCCGCTGCCCGTCGACTTAGTGGTAAAAAAGGGTTCTAACATACGACCTCGTGTTTCCTTGTTCATGCCAATACCATCATCAGCAACTTCGAAATAGCAAACCTCACCAGGCTCTGGCGGTGTCGAAAACCAAGCTTGAGCGATGTCTGCTTCAGACAGAGCCAAATTGCCCCAGGTTACAGTGATGCGCCCGCCGCGCTGCTCGCACGCCTCTACTGAATTCTGTAACAAGTTGAGTGCTACCTGATCGAGTAGAGTGCCATCCGCTTCCAATATTGGACCATCGTCGCTGCCGACGAGCGTTATCGTTGTGCCCATTGGCAAGGACGACTCTAAAAGGCGCTTGGTTTTCTGTAAGCGTTGTCCGAGGTGAACGCGCTCCTGCTTAGGTCTAGATCGCCCCGCATGCACTAGCATCATCTGGGTCAGTTCTGCGGCGCGTTGCGAGGCCGCGTCCACTTCGTCCAGCAGGTCTGTTATCAAAGGGTTGTCCGTTACTTCCCGTTGTGCAAGTTCAGTATTGCCTTGGATGACGGTTAACAGGTTGTTGAAATCGTGAGCGATACCGCCGGCCAACACCCCAAGAGATTCACGTCGTTGCGCGGCGTGCATCATGCGCTCCATAGATAGGCGTTCGTCGTTTGCGCTTTCAGCGGCTTCGAGTGCGTCTTCGGCTTCGAAGCGTAGTGCATAAATGCGCAACACGGAGCGGCGTCTGGCTTCGAAGAGGGTGATCGATAAGGTGTAACCGACAAGCAGAAGCCGAGACCATTGCTGCCAGTCGACGGTTTGCAGGTCATTGTTTAGTGCCGCAGGGAGCCAGAACAAGGCGATCACGGTCAGAATGCTGTAGAACCAAACGCGTCCTGTGAAGAAGAAGGCTCCTGCTAATGCGGTAAAAATCTGATTTGTGGTGTGAATCGGATCCCCGATCAAATACAAAACAATGCCGTTTTGCAGCGCCATCATGGTCATGAGGGTGAACATGGCGGGGTGTGCGGTCTGTGGCGTGGGGGGGTGTTTGCGAAACCAGAGCCAACCCAGCCAGGCGGCTGCGCCGACTAGGCCTGTAGCGATTGACGTTAAAGGACCGTCCCACGGGGCTGGTCGGAAAAAGTACTGCAACACAACCAGAAGGTAGATTACGCCCACGCCAAGGAAGCCTGTAGACGCCACTGACGCAGCATTCAGGTTAAGCCTATGCGCTTTTATACTGGAGTCAGACACCGGGGAATTGTACCCGACGAGTCTTTGCTTTGAACGGTATGCTGAATATTCCTTTGTGGTGAGCCACAGCGGCAATGCTAAGCTGCGCGCTTTTACGATCAGGCGAACGCTTTGGATTCTCAGGCTGTAAGTGCCGCGGTGACGCGGTGGCTAGACACCTTTGTGGTGGGCATGAACCTATGTCCCTTTGCGGGACCGGAAATCGCCCAGAACCGGGTTCGGCTAGTGGTGAGTGAGGCGAGCGATGAAGACACTCTGCTGGCTGCGTTGCAAGAGGAAGTGCTGACCCTGGTTGCAGAAGCAACAACCGAGACCACTCTACTTATTCATCCTTTGGTGCTCGATGACTTCCTCGACTACAACGATTTTCTGGGTGTCTGCGACAGGCTACTGCAAGACATGAATGCGGAAGGCGAGTTTCAGATCGCCAGTTTCCACCCGCAATATCGTTTTGCGGAAACGGCCACTGAGGCCCCTGAAAACTACGCCAATCGGTCGCCGTACCCGCTGTTGCACATTCTGCGAGAGAGCAGTGTCAGCCGGGCGGTTGACGCTCACCCCAATGTCGACCAGATCCCGGAGAATAATATCGCAAGGCTCAACAAACTAGGCGCGGCCCGCTTGCACGAACTCTGGTTGCAGCTTAACTGTGAATAGCCCGGAAGACAGTGCAACCGCGTCGTCGTTCAGTTGGCCTGGGCAGCCGGATGGTAGCCGGCGAGAACCGTTTGATGTACTGGTGATTGGTGGTGGTGCCAGTGGTTTGATGTGCGCAAGCCAAGCGGCAAAACGTGGTCTGAGTGTGTTGTTGCTCGAAAAGGGGCCAAAGGTTGGGCTTAAGATTTTGGTATCCGGAGGAGGACGCTGCAATTTCACCAATATGTTTGCCGACCCCCAGGAACAGTTTCTGTCCGATAACCCTCACTTTTGCATTTCGGCTATGCGGCGTTTTGAACCCTGGGACTTTGTTGCGATGGTTGAAGCCCGCGGCATTGCGTATCACGAGAAAAAGTTAGGGCAGTTGTTTTGCGACAACAGTGCCAAAGATATCGCGGCAATGTTGCTCGAAGACTGTAAGGCGGCTGGTGTTGACGTTCGAGTTGATCACGAGGTGGTCGCCGTGGATACGCCTGGTGCTACCGATGCTACCCAAGAGGACGAGGCGGCTGGTTACCGCGTGACGACAACACTTGAGCACTTCTTCGCGCACAAAGTGGTGCTGGCATCGGGCGGGTTGTCGATGCCTAAGATTGCTACTGATCTGGCTTTCCGTGTTGCCAACAGTTGGCGCGTGCAGGTAATCGCGCCCCGGCCGGCGCTGGTTCCGTTAACTTGGAACTCTCGTGACAAACCTCTCTACGCCGAGCTCTCAGGGATAGCACTTGATGCGTCAGTGAGCTGTGGCAATGCTGCCTTTCGCGAAAATATTCTGTTCACGCACCGTGGGCTGAGCGGGCCCGGAATTTTGCAAGTGTCTTCCTATTGGCGCGAAGGTGAGACGATAGACATCAACCTCTTACCAGATACTCAGGCCGCTGCCTGGCTGCTCGCCGAACGCGATCAAAATCCGCAACAAAAAATTGCCAGTGTGCTGAAGCGGCAGTTACCAAATCGTTTAGTTGATCATATGACAGACCAATGGTTTACAGACACCAAGGTAGGCAGTGCGACGCCTGCCGAACTCGAGGCGCTTGGTCATCTTTTAAATGGTTGGGAGTTTAAACCGGGCGGCAGTGAAGGCTATCGCACTGCAGAGGTCACTCTTGGTGGCATAGATACGCGTGAGGTGTCGTCAAAAACCTTTGAGTTGCAAAAGGTACCGGGCATGTATGCTATCGGCGAAGCGCTGGATGTGACGGGGTGGCTCGGAGGCTATAACTTTCAGTGGGCCTGGGCGTCCGGCTGGTGCTGCGCGCAGCACCTTTAGTGGTTGACTTGCTCTTGTTTGAGCCATTCGAGTTCAGCGATTAATGCGGCGCGGCCGGCGGCCGCTGCCGGGTCGTCTGGATAGCAGGCAAGCTCGGAGGCTGGATCCCCGGCAATGCGCGTGGCTGTCATTACTCGCGGCTGGGAGTAGTCGTACGGTCGGGCCCGATGCAACAATGCCCGGTTATCCCAAATCAGTGTGTCGCCCACACGCCAGCGGTGTTGGTATACCCGCGAAGGTTCGCTCACGACAAAATCAAGCAATTCACCCAGCAGCGAACGGCTCTCTGATCTGGAGAGGCCGGGAATGCCAAAGGCGTGACGGCCGACAAAAAGATTCTTTTGGCCGGTCTCGGGGTGTGTTTTTACCAGTGGTCGCAGATACGCTTCGCCGTGATAGAGCGTACCTGGCTCAGTTGGCGGGAAATCGCCTAGGTCGTTGGCTTGGGAAAACTGCGTGGAATGGTAGGCGCTTAGATTTTCGATTTTGGCCTTGGTAGCGGCGTCGAGTGCGGTGTAACCAGCGCGCATATCGGCCAGCTGCGTTTCACCACCCGTCTGAGTGACCTTTACCGCTGAGAGCATTGCGCATTTGCTGCTGATGGGCCAATAGGTGGAGTCGGTGTGCCAGGCTTCGTTGCCAACATTGGTGCGCATTCGCCGGCTGTCGAGGCTATAGATTTTTCCGTAGTTGCCGTCGTCGAGTTTTTTCTGGTTGGCGATTTTTGCAGCCCCAAACTCGAGTTCACCAAAGCGTTCGCCAAACTCTATGTTTTGTTGATCGGTTAAGAACTGCTCTGGGAAGATCAGAAAGCCATAGGTTAAGAAGGCGTCGCTGATCGTCGAAAAGTCTGAGTCGGTTATTGTTGGCAGATGCACACCCGTCACGCGCGCGCCAAACGGTTGCGCAGATGCGGCATTCGACAGAGGTGTAAGCTGCAGGTGGTTCATGCAGCGCCACTGTGGGTGACCAAACGGCTAGCCATTGCCACGACCAAACAGCCCCTTTAGTGCTTTGCGCACATTCTCGCCGCGACCTTCCTCTGCTGTCTCATCGTTGGTCTCGTTCTGAGCGCGTTCCTGATCGGATTGTGGGCTCTGCTGCTGTGAGTTTTGTTGTGGTTTGCTGAAGAGGGAGCCGAGTCCGAACGAGTTGTAGCCTTCGGGCACTTCGAACAGATCGTCTGGCTGGTCGCCGACCTGCAGGTTGGTGATGTTCGTAGTGGTTTCTGTGGTCTTACGCCGGCGCTTGGACGTCATCACGGCGCGCACCATGATATCGTCGCTGTTGATCCAGTAGGTGCCCGTGCCTTTGGTGCCGTTGTTGTCGTCGAAGTCGGCGGTGTACTTAGTGCATTTGAAGCCATTGGCCTCTTCCATACCTACTTTCTGCTGATTCGTGAACTGCATGTTCATGTCTTTCTGGTATTGCTTGATGCGCTTAGATTTCAGTTCCTGAAACATGTTCATCTCGTGCATCAGCATGTAGTTTGTCTCGGTATCCATGCGAATGACGATGCTGACGTTTTGTCCCTGCTCGCTCATGTTCATGCGCATCTTCTTGCCTTCCTTGAACACGTCCATAGCAATCGTGTCTTTGCCGACGGTGGTGGTCTGAGTGCCGCTATAGGCGCTTTCAGAGTTGAACATGGCGTTGTTCAGATCAAAGGCTTGGCTTGGCAAGCTAACAAGTAGCCCAAGCAGTGCGCTGACCGCTGGGAGGGAGGGCAGTAATCGGCTAATGAACTGCAGTTTAGGTGAGGTCATGGAAATTCCTATTGATAGTCGCCATCTGTCGGCGTCAGTTCAGAGTTCTGGATCATTCTCACACAGATCACCCGAACCGAGTGCCACCTGATTTAGGGGTAGGTAGAGCTTGCCTTGCTCGCGTTTAACTGGCAATACACGGTGCCTTTCTAATTGGAGGTTCTGGCATCGAAAGTTTGCTGAAGCAGGCCTCTATCTCCACAATACTAACAAGTGCCTTCGGGCCCGGTGCCAAGAATTACGTGGACAGCCTCGTGGCTGCACCATACCCATCAGAGAGGCTATTCATGCTGCGTTCGACGACTCTGTCACTAGCCCTTTCAGGCTTGCTGTTTACACCTATTGCCACCTTTGCTGACGGCGATCAAAGTCGCGCAGGCCATCAGACCTTTGGCGCCGACGATGTGTTCAATTTGGAATATGCCGCCGATCCGCAAATCTCCCCGGACGGCAAAACCATTGTTTACGCTCGACGCAGTATGGATCGTCAACTCGACCGTGCGACCGGCACTCTGTGGACCATTGATGTGGCGAGTGGTGGTCACCAGCCGTTGCTACAGAACGAGTCCGTCAACTCGGGTCCGCGCTTTTCACCCGATGGCAAACGTCTGGTCTATCTGGCGCAAACGGCTGGCAAGCCGGCGCTGCGGGTATTGTACCGAGATACCGGGCGAAGCTTTGCGTTGGGCCAGTTTGAACGTGCGCCAAGTGCACCGGTGTGGTCTCCGGATGGTACTCAGATTGCGTTCAGTATGTTCGTGCCTACGGCGAACCCGCAGAGTTTCGCGGAGCCAGTGATGCCGCCGAAGGGTGCACAGTGGTCCGAACCTGTGCGCGTCTTCGACAATCTGCAGTTTCGCTTCGATGGCCGGGGTTATCTCGACAAAGGCGCAAGTCACGTGTTTGTGATCCCTGCCGAAGGGGGCTCGCCACGTCAGATCACCAGCGGTGCTGCACCCTTTCAATTTCCGGCCTGGCTCGATGACAACACTGTGCTAGTGGTCGGCAATGATGATCCAGACCGGGAGTTGGATCCGATAGAGTCTGAAATCTATCGCGTAGATATTCACACGGGCAAACGGACGCTCCTGATTAGTCGGGACGGGCCAGACTTTGCACCCGTGGTCTCGCCAAATGGAAAACTCATCGCCTACCTCGGGCATGACGACAATCGATTGGCTCATGAGCAAATGGATTTGTATGTTGCCAACAGTGACGGCAGTGACCCCCGCAATCTGAGTGCTGACTACGATCGCGGCGTGAACGACCTTGCTTGGCGCGGTGATGGCAACGCGATTATCGCCATGGCGGAGACCGATGGTGAGTTGTCACTGCTGTCATTTGGGTTTCGGGGTGCGCCGACACGGCTTACCAGCGACGTTGGTGGCACCTCTATCGGTAGACCCTACGCCGCTGGCAACTTCTCGGTTGCGGCGAATAGTGGCGCTCGGCCCGCTATCGCATTTAGCGTTGGCAGTAGCACTAGACCTGCGGAAGTCGGCTTTGTGCGCGGGGCCGGCAAGACCAAAATGCTCACCTCGCTCAACGAAGACGCTCTTGCGCACTTGGACATGGCGCCTATCGAAGAGTTTAGTGTCAAGTCGAACCATGATCAGCGCGACATCGAGGCCTGGGTCGCCTTGCCGCCAGGGTTTAAGGCCGAGGGCAGCTACCCGATGGTGCTAGAAATTCATGGTGGTCCATACGCTATGTACGGCCCGTTCTTCGCGGCTGAGATACAGCGCTTTGCTGCCGAAGGCTACGTGACGGTTTATGTGAATCCACGCGGCTCTACTGGCTATGGTGATGACTTTGCACAACAGATTGACCTAGCTTACCCCGGTAAGGACTACGATGATTTGATGAGTGTGGTAGACGATTTACTCGCCCGAAACTATGTGGACCCAGATCGACTGTTTGTAACGGGCGGCTCCGGCGGTGGTATTTTGACTGCACACATCGTGACGCAAACCGATCGGTTTGCTGCAGCCGCCTCGATCAAGCCGGTCATTAACTGGTCGACCATGGCTTTGGCCAGCGACATCGCGGGATTAGTAACACGCCACTGGTTGCGTGCCATGCCATGGGAGAACCGCGAGCGTTACTGGAATCTGTCGCCGATCTCACGGGTTGATAAGGTTGTGACACCAACGTTGATGATGGTGGGTGAAGAAGACCACCGCACGCCAGCCTGGGAGGCAGAGCAGTTTTACACCGCACTCAAGCTACGGAAAGTGGACACGGCATTGATTCGAATTCCGGGTGCCTCACACTCCATTGCGGCGCGACCGAGTCGATTGAATGCCAAGGTGGATAACATTATTGGTTGGTTTCGTAAATATGATCCTGCAACAAAGCTGGAAGAACAAGCCGATGCGCCCTAGTCTTTGTATCAGCACTTGGGTACGAAAATAGCTGGTCTGTGAAGCTCTTCTACATTGGCTGACCCCCCGTCTTTTTACTCTCACTAACTGGTGCTCTTCTCGAGTTGAATCAAGGAGATGTTTGCCCGCCGGGTCCTGCTGGTATCCCGCAATGCTTCATCTCATTGGCCATGGCCATGCGCTGCATGGGCGCTTTTTCGGTCATCCATAAATCCAGAAATGTGTCCACGCCGCAACGATGTTCACTCTTAACACAACCCCGTGACGAAAGGGGTATGGCCAGTAAAAAGTCAACGTTCACTACATCTACGCGCAGCTTATATTAGACAACACTCCTGCAACGTCTCTCAATTCTTCAGCACTCTCGCATACTTACAAGGGTTATCGATTCAGGCACTATAACTAACAAGAAACGAACCCAACTAAATAGCGGATCATCGGCCATGCTGGGCATTAGTAAAGAAATACTGAACTTCACTTTGAGAGTCTCAACCATCCTATGGTTGCTTTGCGCCTCTACCACGTACGCACAAGAAATGCAGAAGCCAATAGAACCTAATGCACAGACTAAGGCACTAGAGGCAGAGCCAGAACCAGAACTAATAGATCTGAGTCCTCAACTTTTACAGATGGATGAGCTCCAGACTGTCATTAGCACAAAGATTGCTTTGCGCGAAAAACTTCGCGGAAGTATAAAAAATACTTTGGTTGATGATCTGCCTGAACTGGAAGCGGCACTCGCAGAGTTAAACGCTGAAATTCGTTCCGCTAGAGGTTCCTTTGATCAGTTGGCGGTTGGTTCGGCTGCCGGCACTGACCTTTTCGAAGAAAAGACAGCAGAAGTCGATTGGCGCCAAGAGCTCACATTGATAATGATGCCGCTGATGGAGAATCTAAAGCTCTTAACCGAAAAACCCCGAAAAACTCAAAATTTGAAGGCGCAGATTAGCCTCAATCAACAAAGAAATACTGTTGCAAAAGATGCGCTCGCCTCGATAGAGCAAGCCCTTTTACAGGTGGAAAAGAAATCCACTAAGAAGTCATTGGATACACTTTTAATCAGCTGGCAAGATCGCCGAGATGAAGCCGTGCGCAACATCAATCTTGCAAATGTTCAACTGAATAATCTACAAAAGAACAATGTTCCTTGGTGGCTATCTTTGAAACAATCTATGGCTGATTTCGCCGTAGGAAGAGGTTTGACGCTGCTATTCGCAATAGCCGCTGCTTTGGCTGTGTGGTTTGGCGTGAAGCTGCTAGCGTCAATATTCAGCAAAAAATCGAAGGGCGAAGATGCAAAAACATTTCGCACGCGACAACGCATAGTTCGCTACGCGTTGAGAGCGATGACCGCGTTGTTAATGCTAATTTCTGTAATTATGGTTTTCTACATTCGTGGCGATGTGCTGCTTATGGGGCTTTCATTCTTGATAGCTGCGGGCGTCATATTGGGGCTGCGCAATACGATACCCAAATTCATATCAGAACTTCGGTTGCTACTGAACATGGGCGGAATTCGTGAGGGGGAGCGGGTCATGCACAACGGTTTGCCCTGGAAAGTGGTCTCATTAAACATGGATACAGTACTTAAAAATCCAGAAATCAGCGGAATAATTCGATTGCCGCTAAGAGACATCGAAGGACTAGTATCCCGACCTGCAGGCAACGAACCTTGGTTTCCGGCGTCTAAAAATGACCTCATATTTTTTGCAGAAAACCAGTTGATGGAGGTTACAGGAATCACGCCGGAGTTAGTCTCTATGCAAAGCTTGAGTGGTACAAAAATGGCTGTCCCGGCCAGTGAGTTTTATCAAATGAGTTTTGAAAACCTGTCCCAAGGCGATACGTTCTCTGTCTCAGGAACATTTGGCATTGGCTATTCTCACCAAAGTGTAAGTGTAGTTGAGGTTCCGAGAATATTGATAGACGCTGTTAGCAAAGCTTTGAATGAAACAGATTTGGCTGAGAGCGTCGTGAAAGTTAGTGTCGAACTCAAGGAAGCCGGTGCATCGTCATTGGATTACTGGGTAGGAGTAAGCATGAAGAGTGAAGCGGCCAAATCCTACAACAAGATATCGCGACTAATACAACAGGTGTGCGTGACCACATGTACAGCGGAGAATTGGGATATTCCCTTCCCCCAACTGACTCTTCATCGTACTTGATGACAATCGACCTCGATAAGCTGAAACCTCTGCGAAAACATATTCGTCTCAGCGTTGGGCGAACAGGTCGTTAGGATCCCAGTACGATTTTCTGAGGACTCGTAGTACCTGATAGGCAAAAGGGGCGAGGGGTGAGGCTCTTCTACGGTATAGGTGTACCAGCGCTGCGGGGCAAGCACTGCGTTACTACGAGCGCCAACAGCAAATATGATGTGATATGAAGCTCTAGTACATTGGATACGTCGACGAGTTCCGCCGACAAATAGATACCTGTCAGTCAAAGTTCGCCCAATCAATCTTGACTCTGTCTGTGCAATACAAGTTGCGGCGTTTTGTGTGATTTCAAAGCGCACGCATACAGAGTATAAGAAGAATAACCTACCTTTTACTCGTTTGCCCTGACTACAGAATCAAGTATTTTTGAAGTTTGCGTTGGCGAGTTGATGTTAGAAAACTGGCGTGGTCGATTTCTGTCCACTGCGTCGGTTGTTCCCGCACAGCCTATCGGGGGCAAAGGGAGGGCTGGTAGAGAGATGGAATGGTTTGCGACATTCTGCAGACACCTAAAGGTCGGCTGCGCTCCAGAGGACTGTGTAGTTCTCACAATGGATCAGGATGGAACTATAGTCCGCCAAATCCGTGCCAGATGGAATTTTGTAAGACTGTGCGCCCTTATTGCTGCTCAGCAAGGAGATCAGCAAGGCGTCATCGATTGCATTGGAGCTGCGCGTATCGGCAGCGCTCAGCGGAGATAAGAATATCTTCAAGTCCGGTGCACTGCGCGTGCCTAAATCTGCGCGGTCTGTTCCGCCGCAATACGAGCTGCCTCTGCCCGTTCGGCTGCGGCAGCCACGCTGGGCGTAGTCTCGGCAATAGTTTCTGCAACGGCTTCGGAGGCGCTCGCAGGCACAACCGGTGCGATATCTTCAGCCGCCGTGACAATTACCTCAGGCTCGGAGATCACGTCCGCTGGCGCTTGTATTTCACTCGCGGCCGATGCGACTGGTGTTGGAGCTATGTTTGCGCTCTCATCAGCGCCCGAACAAGCGCTCAAAGCGCCCAAGCTCAATCCTATTAGACCTATTTTCCAGTCCAAAATCATCGTCCCAACACTCCGTAAAAATCGTGTGAATAGTAATAAAAACCAGCCTTTTTCTCGATTGCTCAGAGTGCTGGGTTAAGTGCCTGGGACTTGGATGCCGTTCTAGTGTCGCGGGGCTTCCAGCAACTCGTAGAGTACGTTATCCGCAAACGCAGGATCGTTTGTTAGCCCAAAATGGGTGCTCGGTAAGAAGGTCACGCCAGACCACTCGATAGGAGATATGAGATAGGGGCGCCAGTTGCCATCAATGCGCTGATCAGCCAAGGCGCTGTAGCGAGGCACAGAACCGTCGCCGGGGCCGTATTGAGAAATGCTTACCTCGCCAGTTGCCCGATCAACGGTAATCTGGGTCGGCGTCTTGGTCGAATCGCCAGCCACCAGATAGAGATCTAGCCCCTCAGGTGGCTTGGCTGGCTTATCGAGGGCGCGATGAAAGCTTTCAGCGCGGGCCAATTCAGCCGCCTGGTACCGTTGAGCGATTTGCTGACGTTCTTCAGGACTCTCGATATCCGGTAGAGCGTTGCGCAGGAATTCGTGGTGCGCTTTGTTTTCTGCAGAAAGGCCCCAACCGAACTTGTCCCAAAGTGCTCCTTCATAGAAGTTGCCAACCGGTGTCGCTGCTTCGTCGTTATACACGATACGATTTTGCCAGGGTCTGGGCAGTAACTGATACACCGAAGGAAAAGTCGCCATGATGTACGGCGGATACGAGGGCAAAATCGGGTTGCCTCTTGTATACCCTGTTTGCAACAACTCGAAGCTCTCGCTAGCACCACCATTGGGGGTTCCGACGAGAACCACTTTTTCTACATCTCGAGCTCCAGCCCAACTAACGTCGGGCTCCGAACCATCTGTTGGCAGAGGCGCGTCGCCGTAGCGCAAGAAATACCGTGTAACTAATCCGCCCATAGAATGCGCGACGATGTCGAATTTGAACTCTGCGTTATCGATGCCGTAGCGTTTCTTGTACTCAGCCTGAATATAGGCTCGACGATCGTCGATGAAATCTTTCAGGCGAGCGGCATTCTCGACGTTGTCACGTCGCCAGTCGTAGTCGAACTGGAAGCAAGTGAAATGATCGTCGCCATAGTCGATGCCGTTGAGTCCCAGGCTTTCATCCCGGTAACCACCGGCACCGAGGGTGGCTAGGATGCCGACATAGGCTCGAAGGTCTATTGGAATACCAAGCAGGCGAATGCTGAGCGTTTCCAGTACGCCATCTGGGCGAACGCCGTCATCAAGTTCTGCAAAAGGCGTTTTGTCGTCAATGGGTAACGCGATCAACTGAGCGTCCTCCGGCCGACTGGGATTTGCGAAGCTGCCTCGAAAGGCCCCCCAGACCGTCCTACCGCTCTCCGTATCTACGAGTTGCGAGCCTAGAATTCCGGGAATGACGATGATTGGGTTTCGATCCGGCTCGTGGTACTGAGCGGCGCGGTGATAGATCGTGTTGACCTCGGCGTGCGGCGGAGTGCTCTTGCAGGATGTGACCAATAGGCACATGAGAACACATACGAGGTAACGGATGTATAACTGACTTCGCATCAGGTGTTTGAGCCATTGGAGTTGGCGTCGTCGGTGAACGCGGTACCGTACTTCTCTTCCCATTCTTCCAAAGCGGTATAGTAGTGATCGAAAACGCAGGGAATGCACCCGCTGCCGCAGCAATCATAGGGTTCGGGTTTTTCAGGTGGTGGAGGGATATTCGCACCTTCTGTCATATCGCGCCCTGCGGAGTTCGGTGAGTTAATGGATCAGAATAGTATATAGCAACGTAAAAATCGTCTCTGGTGACAAAGCTATGCCACACACAAACACGGTATTGTCCGTTTACCGCTGAGTTGCGAAAGTACTCGGCGAAGCTGCAATCTGCGGTTAGCCGCATCACACGTTGGAGCACTCCAGGCCAGGACAGGACAGGGAACTAAAGCGTAACCAGCTCCAACCGGAGACGACTGAGCTGGACGTACCACTTAACAATCACGAGCGATAGGCATCGCTCAGTGTTTCCACTTGGTACTGACGCCACAGCAAGCCGCCAAACATACCAAGCAGCAACAGTATACCCAGCCAGCTGGTCGGTTCTGGCGCAGCATGGCCACCATGAGGAACTTTGGAATAGGCTTTTGCGGACACGCCAGTCACCGTTGCCGGGGGTACGCTCGACTCTGCCGTCAGAGTTGGATCAGAGTTATAGATTTGCTCAGACACAGCTACAAAGGCGGTCCACTGGGTAAGTAAAGAGAAATCCAGCCCAAGCTGGGTCACGTCGCTTTTAATTTCTCTTCAGAAAGCTCTTTGACACGTAGTTCCTGGGGCGAGCTAAACTGATGCATCGCGTCCTTTATGGCACTGCGTGCCCAGACTAAAGCGATGCTCTCGCCATCAGAATCAGCGCCCCTGCGGCAACGTCCACACCATTGCCCAGTTTGTAGCGCAATACGAAATCCCGATTTCGCACCACGCTGCGCTGTGCAAGGGTTGCTGTTGCGCGGGAAGCATCTTGGGTGGCTACCTCTATCGGATGGGTTGCATTGGAAATCTCGGAGAAGCCAGCAGCAGAAGTTAGGGATACATCATCAATAGCGATGCGTTCCGTATCTACTGTCTCAGGTGTGCTGACACCAACTACTGGTGAGGCAACCGGAAGTTGGCCAAGTCCAACAGACTCTGACAAACCCTTTGGAACAAAGCGCGGCCCTACTACGGTGGGCACAATCAGCTCGTAGGCGCCATCGACTTTTCTCAGCGCTTGTGAATATTCGATAACCACCTCTATGGGCGATCTGGACATTAGGTGAGCTATGCCTTCGCTCTTGGCCTGCGCAAAGACGGATCAGAACAGTGCAGATTGTGTGCAACGCACAGGGTTAAGGGTGCCTTAACACCGCGATTGAAGAGTATGTTCAGTGCAATGAGCAAAGCCACAGGTTTCATGCTGTGCATTCTGGCGCACTGCTAGCGCTGACCGCAGTGTCTGTACCCGATGAGCAGGCGCGTAACTGCCGTATCGAGCTGGATGAGCGCGCGGTGGATATCTTGCCTCGAAAGGCGCATACGTTCTACATTTATACAATGGTATACAAGCGCCTGAAGCAGGCGTCGATGTTGGTTTACCCTAGGTTTTTTTGTGACAACCTGCCAGCAGCAAAAAATATGTTCAGGGTGTTATTAGCATTAGCTTTGCTGGTTAAAACTTCTCGGGCTTGCGCCATCTCAGGCCGTCCCAGATCAAACAGCTTAAGGAACCTGTTTGGACGGAGCCCAAAGACATGACTCTGGAGCAACTGAGCATTGGCCAGCTGGCGGTGATTCAACGGTATAAGCCAGAACAATGGTCGATACCCGATAACCCCCTTCGTACTCCTTATAGGCCTGCGTGGTGAAGACCTTGGCAACATCAACCTCATCTTGTTAGCGGCTGATCCCAAGGCTGTCGTTCTGCGCGCAAGTGGAACCAGGATTGGAATTGCTGTGGGTCGCTCCAGCGAGCGAAATGGACTTTCGTACGTCTCGTTTCAACAGGCGTTTCGTGATGCTCGCCCCGTTGAGTGTCCGTCGTCTATATATTTTAATAGGGACGGCTCAGTCCGACGTGTTTTTATAAAGATGGCTCGAACTGAAGACCTGCCGACACTAACCATAGACCGCGAACAAGCCCTGAAGCTGGCTCATGCGGCGGTGCAAGAAGAATACGATTGGTGGTTTCTGCTGGTCTCAGAATGTGGCGAGATCGATTCCATGGGTTTATTCGAGCAGGAGTTCTGGGTTGACCAGAAGCGGGGCAGGGTAGTTGTGTCTTGGATCGTCAGGTTTGTATCTGATCGTTGGGGGGCCAGAAAACTGCTACACACGGTAATGGTCGATGCGGCAACTGGAGAAACCCGGGTGCCCAATCCAATGGGTTGGGCGCGTACTGCGTGTGAGTAACTGTCATGTTCAGCGTGGGAGCGGAAAAAGTGTTGTTTCCCAGAGCAGCAATACGAATAAGGGCTGATGAGCTGTCTGTCTCCAGGCGCAGGGTGAGTAGGTCGTCAGCCCACGTGGTTGAAAGTGGGCTGATGTTCGTCGGCACAAGGTTGTACACATCCTCCAAAAAGGTAAATTATTTAAGCATCTGGAGGACATCTGCTGTCCATCCCTATAGTGTTCCCGGTGAAGCTAGCGCCAGAAAAAAGACAAGTAGAATTCCGACAATAGGAAACCGTCATGAATACAACCACCCCCGCGCATCTGATACGAAAAATGTTGCCCAGTCTGCTGGCTATCGTGGTTTGTGCTACCGGCCCGTTGGCTCACGCACAGCTTGTTGCTGCAGTGCTCCCCAGCAGCCGCTCAGCTGAGGTCGGTGGCACGGTTACCGTTTTCGCCACTGTAATCAACGGCGGCGCCGAAGCTGCAACGGGCTGCAGCATTGGTGCGCCTGAAGAATTAGTGGGCAACTTCAGCTTCCAAACGACAGACCCGGTGACCAATTTACCAACTGGCGTTGCAAACGCTCTGGTTGATCTGGCTCCGGGCGTCGCACAATCGTTCGTACTGTCGCTTACTCCGATGGCAATTCTTGATTCGCTGGATGCGTCGTTCTCCTTTAGCTGCACCAGCGGCGCTATGGCGCAACCGATCAGCGGCGTAAACACGTTGCTGCTGTCTGCCTCTGATACTCCAGTGGTCGACATCATTGCGCTGGCGGCTACCGCCGCGAATAACGGTGTGCTTGGTATCAACAATTCAGCCGGGGCCTTCTCGCTTGCAACTGTGAATCTTGGCGCGGGAGATACGGTTACCGTTAATGCTGATACTGGAGGCGTTGATCTGCCTGTTGTGCTGTCGCTGTGCGAAACCAATCCAGCGACCGGTGCTTGTTTGGCGAGCCCCGGCGAGTCAGTGCAAGTGGAAGTGGTTTCAGGGGCTACGCCGACGTTCAGCATTTTTTCGAGCGCAACCGACGCTATTGCCAACGATCCTGCAATCAATCGCGTTTTCATCAGCTTTGTTGATTCGAACGGCATTGTTCGTGGTGGCACCAGCGTAGGAATAGAGAATGAACTCGATTTTGAAAGCAGCCTGACGGAAGGAGCGTTTGATGCGATATTCAGCACACTGGCGAATATCAACTCAATGGCTTCTGACTCGATCGATACGACCACCCCATGCACAACAGGCCAAATAGTTTCAGTCGGCACCGTCGACACAAGCGGTGATGTCAGCACTACCACTCAAATCGTAACGTTTGACAACTGCGATGGTGTCATCGGCCAAATTGAATCAGTAGCTACTATCGAAACCATTGGTGATTCCATATCACTGAACCAGGTACAGAACGGCAGTTTTTCTACCCCTGAGTGCGCAGTAGTAAGTTTCAGCGAGTTACGGTTTCAAGCTGTGTTGGATACCCTAGGTTCTCAGGAAGATTTGTTTGGTGACTCGGCACTGGGCATATCTGGGGAGATTTCAGGTGTCTGTGAAGGTCAAAACTTTAGCTGTGTGCTGGACGACGCGTCTTTCAGCGATGAAGCTGAATTGGACGACAGCTGCTCGGTTTCGCCGTAGGCCGCATAGCGTTTTAAGGCCTTAATGAGCCTTGGGCGCAGATGTTCTGCAATTGCGGTCCAGTTTGTATCACGAAATCCATGCAGGTGCTCAGCAAGCAGTGTCAACAACTCTTGATCATTTTCACGCCAGAACCCAATAACTGCGGCTTCCGGAAAACTCGATATTCCGTCGAAGTCATAGCCGGGGGGGCCGTCGCGGCCAACGTACATGCCCAGCACACGGCGTTTGGGTGCGAGCAAACCGGCGTAAGCAGCAAGTGGGTGCTTGGGCTCGATGAACACGGCTCGCTGTTTGATGCGCTCACCGCCTGCGTTTCGGCCAACAAACTCATCGCGTTGCCACATTAGGGTTGTTTGCTTCTCATCAATCAGATGCGCCCACTGTAAAAAGGTTGCTACAGCCCGGCGGGTTTGTGGCTCACTCGCTCCGGTGTCCAGATACAGTTCGTTGGTGCTGAAGGCGGCTGCGAGATGCACAGGCATTTTGGTGGGGAAATCGAGCCCCGCGACGTAGGTGCGCTTGTTGTTGTGCTGCTGCAGCGACAGTGTGCGAACCTTACGATTCGCGTCGAGGCCAAGAGTGGCGGCGGTGTGCACGTCCAGGCGATGCCAGCGATCTGCTCTACCACCGGTTAGCATCGAGCCCACACGAGATAACCAGCCACGCTGCTCAGCGAGCCCAGACCAGTCAAACACCCAGGTGTACTTCAGATACAGCCAGTCACTAGTGCCATCTGGCCCCTGATCAGTGTAGGCCTGTACATAAACAGGAGCGATCTCAGCGGCGGGTTGTTCCGGACTTTGCAGGTAAGTGGTGCACTGCTCTTCTCGGGACAGGGCGTTTAACGCACCGCGCACGGCCTTTGATTCTGCAAGCACCTTACCGCCGGCAGCCTTGTGCAGCGTTGCCTGTGCAAGATAAGTATCGAAGTCGATCGGTCGATAGCTGTCCGGATGGACCCACAAACTGGGTAAGTGCTCGGCTGCAAGCTTTTGCTGCACCCTAGTTAGGGGAAAGATGCGGTGTTCTGCCTGATAGCTATCGAGGGTTTCTGCCGACCAGCGAATAAACCCATCGCAGTTTGCGTGTGTTGCACTGGATAGCGTGAGTGCGATCAAGCCAGCCAGTTGTATCAACGGGCGGATGAACGAGCGAATCAGCAGTTGCGCTGCATGTGTGGC
>JALZVT010000035.1 GCA_023300545.1 Pseudomonadales bacterium | reverse complement strand
GCAGAAAACGATCTAACATCGATCTGATAGACTGCCCCTTCAGGTTAAAGGACTGATCATGTGATGTCGCTGACAAGCAAAACTGGCTTTCGGTTTTCTACATTCTGCCAGCTGGCCCTGTCGGCATTGCTGTCTGTACCCGTTCCCAGCCTGGCCATCGAACTGGTCAGCGCGATTCAGAATGGCCCGACGATTTCGGAACACCCCAATGGCAGCGCTTACGCTGAGGCGATATCCGGTGATGGGCGCTATGTTCTTTACAGCTCCAGCGCCACCAACATCACCGCAGAGATTGATCTGGAAAGACAGTTCGATCTGTTTATCTATGATCGGCAAACCGAAACAGCGCGCAAGCTGGCAACAGGCGCGAATGACCGAATCTCCTCGCCCCGGTTTACCAATAACGACCACAGTATCGTATTCCTCAGTAGAGCCACCAACCTGGTGGATGCAAGCAACGACCAAGCACCCGACGACACCCTGCGTTCCTTTGCTTACGATGTAGCGACAGAACAAATAGAACTGCTGTACCCCGGCAGCCTGCCTACCGAGCAAGACTATCTGCTGACTGACGATGCACGCACACTCGCATGGAACGCGGAGGACGATGCCGGCCATTGGCACATCGTATTGATTGATCGCCAGACAGGCGCACAGCGCCGCATTGGCGTAGGTAGCAACTCGCCATTCGACTTAATTCAGTTCAGCGCCGATGGTCGCTTTTTAGTGTTCAATACAGGAGCAACCAACCTGCATCCTGATGCCACAACCACAGTAACGAATGTTTTTCTGGCTGATGTCGAAACTGGCAGCATCCGCTTGCTCACCGGGTCGCTTGAGTACTACGCCTTAGCGCGCGACATCAATTCTGACGGCAGCCTTGTGTTGATTCACAGCAGTACGCAGAACCGGCCTCCGGAACCATTTAGAAGCAGCAGTCCGCTCAACACTGCTGTGGTGAATGTCGCTTCCGGTGATATCGAGTACGTTGAGAACAACGCGCCCGAAGGTCGTACCGTAGAGCTAAGCGACGATGGCCGTTTTGTGACTTGGAATGGAAAAATTTTCCACGATGGCCGTGGTCCTTTCAATTCTTTGCATGTAAAAGATCGACTAACCAATACGGTAGTTCATATCACCGAAGGTTACGTACAGCACGATAATTTCTTCGGCAAGCTTAGCGCAGACGGCAGCACCTTAGTGTTCAGTTCCCATTCCAACACGCTGGTCGAACCGGACTACGCAGCGTTTACACAGTTATTCGCGTACGACACCGCCACCCAAGAGATACAGAAGGTATCCAAGCGCAATAACCAGCCGCTGGCCTTCAGTGGTGACCTGCCTTCCTATTTACCCAGCATCACCGACGATGGGCGACAGGTTGTTTTTGCCTCAAAATCTCAATCATTGGTGCCAGGCATTACTAACGTTTTCCCGTCCGACTCAGCTACAGAATGGGGCCCAGGCAACATTTCAGATCACCTGTACCTACGAGACCGCTCGACAGCCAGTACAGAAACAATCACCGGTTCAAGCACCGACGAGCCGCCAGATCTAATCTTCGGTTATAGCTTTCCCAATATTAGCCGTGACGGGCGCTATATCAGCTTTTCGAGGGGCCGCGATCAAGATATCGATCTTTACTACGATACCGAGCAACAACTACTGATTGAGGAACTCGACGGGCTAGGCGTTAGCCTCTACGACGCTTCAGTTCAATTTGACGCAAGCGGCGAGTTTCTCATCTATCGCAGCTCAGACATTCTTGACGATCGAAATCCAGATGGGTTGAACGGGTTGTTTCTGCATAACACTGAAGAAGATTCAACGCGATTCATCAGCTTTGAGCGAGATTCAATACCGATCACACCTCGCCACGCGGCCATCGATGCTGCGGCTACGCATCTGATCATCCACTACCAAGTCCCAAGACCTGATCTGAGCCCCGACGATGTGTGGCGTTATTACAACATCGAAACCGACACGCTCGAACCCCTGTTCCACGAAGACACAACACAACCTGAACCAAACTCCAATTGGCCTCCCCAACTTTTGGGCGACACCGGACTGGTTTTGTATCAATCCGGATCGCGGTTGGTAGCGGGAACCTGTTACCTGCACGATCGTGCAACAGGCAACACCAGACCGCTCGCCCCCGAGGGGCCTGGGATGTGCTCTCAACCCCGGGCAAGCAACGACGGCAGCCGGATTGTATTTAGAACCACGCAAGCGATCGCCGACAGCAGCTCTGAAGTAATGAGTGGAGTGACGCTGCTCGATCGGACATTAGAGCGATTCGTAACCATCAACAGCCCAGAGCCACTGCGCAAATTTCAAACAGACCGCAGACCCCTGGCCCCGGAAATCAGTGGTGACGGCAACCTGGTGGTGTACGTATCAGGCAGAGAAACTCTGGCGCCAGATGGCAACTTCGAGCAGGATTTATTTGCTATCGACATTGCTGACCTGCTGAATGTCGACAATCAACCACCGGTTGGCATCACACAGAATGTTCATACACCCATAAATGAAGCCTTAGTCGTCTTCTTAACCGCCCGCGATGAAGACGCAGACCCTTTGAACTATGAGATTGTTCGCCAACCCCAACACGGCACCTTATCTGGCAGCCACCCAAACACCCTCTACAGCCCAAACCCCGACTTCCGCGGCATCGATCGCTTTGAGTTTGTGGTAACAGACGGTATCGCCACCAGCGCCCCCGCCCGGGTAACCATAGAAGTCGCCGAGACCGCTGCATGCAGCAACGGGTGCCCGCAGTTGGTGTCTGCCGTTCTGCCCGGCAGTCGCTCGGTCACAACCAATGCCACCGCCACTGCTTTTGCGACGGTGATCAATCCGTCTACGGCCGACGCATTCGATTGCGGCATCCGTCTTGAGGCCAACCCGAACATCGACTTCCAGTTTCAGGCGACAGACCCACTCACCAACGCCTTAGTTGGCGCGCCCAACACGCTTGTAGATATCGCACCCGGTGCCGCCCAATCGTTTGTGCTTAGCCTCACTGCTCGAGCAAACTTCGATGCGGCGGATGTGCACTTCCAATTCAGCTGCGCCAACATGACTACCGCGCAGGTATTCAGCGGGTTAAATACGCTGGAGCTATCCGCCAATGAGGCACCCACGCCTGACGTAATTGCGATCGCCCTCACACCAACAGCCGATGGCATCGCCCAGGTGGGCAGAGAGAGCTACGGTGTCTACGCGGTTGCCACCAGCAACGTGGGTGCGGCAGGCGTAATAACAGTAAGGCCATTCGCCAACAGCTATTTTGATGGGGACGCTTTGATCTGCCAAACCGAACCCGCAACAGGCGCCTGCCTGTCACCTCCAGCCAGCAGCGTGCAAAGTGATATGGCGGCAGGCAGCAGCCATTCCTTTGGAGTATTTGTGCGCAGCAATGCCAGCATTACCCTAGAACCGGCCGCTCATAGACACTATGTGCACTTCACAGATAGCAGCAACAAACGTCGGGGGTCAACCAGCGTCGCGCTCACCACGCCATAAGCTGCCTGTGAGTGCTTGCACGAATAGGTTGCGAGACAGAAGAAGGTGGCAAGAAACACAACCGCTGCTGTCTTGTCGCTAACACCTCACGCAATCCAACGTGACCAACTTCGCTTGGTCAAAACTTCGTCGAACCGAAGTGAAGTTGGTGCCCTTGTTGTTGCACCACATCAAGAAAGCCTACGGCCCACCTTCCCTTGTTGGGCCACCTCGCCATTCAGGGTGTTTGATGCTGATATCCCGGCCTCGAGAAAGGAGCTGGGAAAGTTAACGTACAACGGGTCGAGACTCTGCTGAGGGGAGTAGTTTGGCCTGCACACTCGCAAGGATTGCAGTTAGTCGAGGCGCACTCGGGTCATTATCCAAGAGTTCTTCCAGGAGTTGGGCTGCTAACGTAAATTGCTCCTGCGCAGCAGCTTGCTTGTTGTATTGGGCAAGA
>JALZVT010000034.1 GCA_023300545.1 Pseudomonadales bacterium | reverse complement strand
CACTCTGACGATGATTGTTGTTGCTATCGAAGAACCCTTTGATGAAAACGGCGAGCCGTTAAAGGATCGTGAGAACCCAGACAAGGCATTGCGCGACCAGCCGATCCTCGGCATGGATCTGTTGTCGGGTTATAAATTTAGCGGCAAGCGCTGGGAAGGGAAAATCTACGACCCCGAAACCGGCAGCGTTTATTCGAGTCGGATGAAATTAAAAGACGGCTTGCTTGAGATGCGTGGCTACATCGGCACCCCGTTTCTGGGTAAGACGAAGAAGTTCAAGCCGATCAGTGTTTGCCGTCCGGACATGATTGTTATGTTGCACAACTCGAACATGACGGGTTACTGCGGACTCTAACGCTGAGCTAGTGGTCGTGCGGGTGTCCCATCAGCTGATGCCACAGATCAATTTCGGTGATGTTCAGCTGGGTGTTGAATTTGCGCGTCTCGCCCATGGTGGCGTTGGGTACGTGGGAATAGTTGTGTCCGGGCAACAGCAGGGTGTCGTCGGGTAACGATCGCAGCTTGTCGAGACTGCGAAACATGTCGTCTGAATTGGATCCAGGCAGGTCCACTCGTCCACAACCTTGAATGAACAGCGTATCGCCAGACACCAGTGTGTTTTTGATGCGAAAACACTGTGAACCTGGCGTGTGGCCGGGGGTATGTAAAAACTCAACCTCTACGTCACCCAGGCTCAGCTTGTCGCCAGACTCCACCGACGTGAAGTCAGAATCAGACAGTTGCGTGACTTTCTTAACGCCCTCGGTTTCGAGTTTGTGGGAGTAGACCTTTACGGGTCGCTTGGCCATAAGCTCGGCAAGGCCCGGTACATTTTTGCGACCGAAGCTGCCGCCTACATGGTCAGGGTGGTAATGGGTCGCGAGGGCTGCAGTTAAGGTGTAGCCCTGCTCGTCGATGCGTTCAAGCAGCGCGTCGATGTCCCACGCTGGGTCGACGATGGCCACTTCTCTGGTTCGTTTTGAGCCAACAATATAGGTGAAGTTTTGCATGGGGCCGATTTCGATCTGTTCGAGAATCAGGTCGTCGTCTTGGTGTTGATCAATGCTCATGCGGTCACTCTTGCTAGTCAGTTTGCGGTGTCAGGCGACAGGTATCGTACCAGCCGTTGCGGGTTTAGGAAGAGCCAGCAATAACGTGGCTGGGTGTTGGTCGGTCTTGATGTGGGCATTTGTGGCGCTGGCGGGCAAAAAAGCAGCGGGGGATTGGTCTGCGGCTAGCGACACGGTTCCGGCTTTGGTGGTTAGGCTGGCTGCGCCACTGATAATGGCCAGCATCGCATAGCTGTCTTGATGGTCGTCCTGATGGTGGATGGGCCAGAGTGTATTCGCAGCGAGTATCACCCGCAGTACAACAAACTCATCAAAGTCGACTATGCGCTCAACGCGTACGTCTTCGGTGTCGCTGATGGTTTCGAGTGTTGGCGCCTGGGGCCCGGCAAGGGACATGTTGGCGATCGCGTAGCGGCTGTCCCAGTGATCTTGGGTGGCCACCTTTTGATTGAACGAAATAATATTGCGCTCATAGGTGGGTGTTTGAAACTCAAATACACGCACGCCGTGCTGCAGCGAATGTGGAATGCCCGGTGCCACTTGCACCACGTCACCGCAGGCTAGGGGCACGGCGGCGGTGAAGTTCTCCATGGCTTGGCGCAGCTTTGATTCTTCGAGTTCGTCGATTTCGGAGCTTGCGTGGTTGTCATCTATTTTGCGGCGGATGCGCTCGTAGTTTTCGACGGCAGCAAGATAAGCTGCACGAAACTGCTCATCGCTGTTGTAGCTTGCTCTAAGGGTTTGATTCATACCGAGACGGATAGCGCCCTTGCTGTCTGGCCACGCCGTCGAGTCAACGTGGGTCACCACATACACTTCTCGTTTAGTGTCGTGTGTCTCGAAGTAAAGATTGCCAGTTATGGCCTGGGCTTTTGGGGCGAGTATTTTTAATAGAATAGGCGGTGCGCGTTGTGCCAATCGTTGTGGTGCTAGAGCGAGATAGTGCGATAGCGGCAGCTGTGCATCACCTTGGCGAACGCTCGATTCACCGCGTTGTTCAATGCCGGAAAACCAAATCTCTTGACCCCAGGGCTTTTCAATAGCGACCGGTTGCAGGGCGACAGGTGCGTCGAGTTGGATACGCTGTGGTGAGCTCGCCGAGCCTCCAGTCACCGCGGTGACGGTTACTGACCATCCCTGGGTAGAGTTTTGGTAGCTCAAGTTTAAGGCGCTGCTTTGGTGTGCACCATCATCAGTTGTCAGCCAAGGGGTGGGTAATGTGATGCGCTGCTGCACAGGGCCAGCTGTCGGGTCGTTTGAGACCTGGCGCAGGGTCTGATCGGTGTCAGGAAGTGTCAGCATGGCAATTTCCGGCAGGCGTTGAATGAAAACGCGATCAAGTTGGGCCCCAGTTACACAGGCGATTACAGGCGCAGTATAGTGGCTATCGTTGTCTATCGAGACCCAATCAGTCGTGTTACCTGATTCCACCATTTGCCTGGACGCGCGTAAGCAACGTAATGCCAGTTATGACGGCGTGTTTGTTGTGGGGGATGGTCAGCGCTTTTGTCGCCCGAGCTGCCCAACCCGAGTGCCTGCAAAGTTGGTACGGCAGTTCTTTGGGTGCGTGGCTGCGGCACGTAGCGCGGGGCTTGTACCCTGTAAGCGGTGTGTGCCCGAACGCGCGCCGCGTTTGCCTGATTGGCGCATTACGGATACTCGCGTGCTGCACGCGCTACGATTGATTGAGCAAGGGGCGCTGGCTTTGGGCAGTGTCAGGGCACTGGCTGAGCGTCTTGGTACCTCGGCCAAGACGTTGGATGCACTGTTTGCGCTGGAGTTTGGCGCCTCGGTTGCTGGTCTTGGCGATGATTTTTTGCTGCGTGTGGGAATGCCCAAAGAGCGCGGACGCATTCAGGGCGCCTCGCGGCTTTGTTTGCAAGTGCGTGAGCCCTATGACGCAGACTGGGTGTTTGGGTTTCTTGATAAACGCTCGCTGCCGGGTCTGGAAGAGGTGGTGGATGGCGTGTATCGCCGAAAACTCTCTTCTGGCGGAACCACAGACGCTTGGCTCGCCGTTCGCTACATGCACGGCGAGTTGTTGATTGATCTGCCACCCATGTCCCGGGCTCGTCGATTTGAATTGCTCGGACGCGTTGGCGTTGTGTTTGATGTCAGTGCGGATCCGCAGGCTGTTGATGGGTTGCTGAAAAAGGAACAGTGGCTGCGCCCACAGGTTACCGAAGGGATTCGTGTGCCAGGCGCCTGGGATGGGTTTGAAACGGCAGTGCGGGCCATTCTAGGACAGCAGGTGAGCGTTGCTCGCGCGCGTAATCTGGCGATCGATTTGATGCAGCGGTTTGGCCGCGATGGCTTTCCAACGCCTGCGGAGCTGGTTGAGGCAGACGTCTCGGCCATTGGCATGCCCGGCAAACGGGGAGGCGCGGTGCGGGAGCTGGCAGCGGCGGTACTCGACGGGCGGTTGCACCTGTCGAATGTGGCACAGGCTGATGAACAGTTTAAAGCGCTGTGTGCTTTGCCCGGAATTGGACCTTGGACAGCCGGTTATGTGTCGATGCGCATTGCGGGTGATGCCAATGCGTTCCCCCGTGCCGACTGGGTGATATTGAAACAGCTGGCGTTGACTGCGGTGGCGGCTGAACGCTACTCGCAGGCATGGCAGCCGTTTCGCGCTTATGCGCTAATGTACATCTGGCAGGCGTCGTCTGCTGGAAACTCGCCAACACCGACCAAAACCCACCAAAACCAAGGAGCGCGCTGATCGCCAGTCACTACACCTACATGCCATCGCCGGTTGGTGAGTTGTTGCTTGCTGGCACTGATGACGCGCTTGAGGTGATCGGCTTTTCGACCGGCAGCAAAGCCCGTGGTGCTGATCCTGAGTGGGAGCGTTGGGATCATCCGTTTCGGCGCGTTCGACGCCAGCTGGAGGAGTATTTTGCGGGCAAGCGAAAGGCGTTCGACATAGAACTGGCCCCGGCGGCGACGCCGTTTCAGGCGAAGGTGTTGGAGCAGTTATTGCGAATTCCTTATGGCGAAACCTGTTCGTACATCGACATAGCTCGGTCGCTCGATAATCCCAAAGCATCCCGAGCGGTGGGGACGGCCAATGGCAATAACCCCATTCCGATCATCATTCCGTGTCACCGAGTGGTGGGGGCTAACGGTAGTTTGACCGGGTTTGGTGGTGGGCTGCCCAGCAAGCGGTTTTTGCTGGACCTTGAGACGTCTAATTCTGGGCTGTTTGGCTAAGGCTAGGGCGTGGCCTGTGCGGCCACTCTTTACTCAGGAATGGCCTGTGCGGCCATCTGGGCAAAAACATCAAAGAAATCGGGGAAGGTTTTGGCGACGCAGCCTGGGTCGTTGATGGTGATCGGTATGCCGGCGAGGGCGACCAGTGAGAAGCACATGG
This sequence comes from Pseudomonadales bacterium, assembly GCA_023300545.1. Taxonomy (GTDB): domain Bacteria; phylum Pseudomonadota; class Gammaproteobacteria; order Pseudomonadales; family Azotimanducaceae; genus JALZVT01. The sequence continues at coordinate 60,355 of JALZVT010000034.1, read as the reverse complement.
CCATGCGGTGGTCGTCGTAGGTGTCGATGCTGGCGTGGCGCAGTTGCTGTGGTGGCGTGATGCTCAAAAAGTCGTTGCCTTCGATCACCTCGGCGCCGAGTTTTGTGAGCTCTGTGGCGAGAGCTGCGAGGCGATCGGTTTCTTTTACGCGCAGATTGTAGAGATTGCGCAGGTGGGTGGTACCCTCAGCAAACAGAGCCAGTACGGCCGCAGTCATTGCGGCATCTGGAATATGGTTCAGGTCCATGTCGATCGCATGTAGTTTGCCCGGCGTGACGCTTACGGTCTGTTCGCCGATGTCGACGTTCGCGCCCATCGCGGTGAGCACGTCTGTGAATGCCAGATCACCCTGCACGCTGTCTTTGCCAATGCCCCGCACCGTTACGCCCGAACCCGTTATGGCGCCGGCGGCCAGAAAATAGGTGGCGTTAGAGGCGTCGCCTTCAATCAGGTAGTTGTCTACTGCGGTGTAGCCGCCGGGTGCGGTGTGAAACACCCGATGGTTGTCATGGCTTGCTTCTGCGCCAAACCGACGCATGAGCGCAAGGGTAATGTCGAGATAGGGCTTGGAGACGAGTTCGCCATCGATGTTGATGGTGACTGGGCCATCAGCCAGTGGCGCGCTCAGCAGCAGTGACGTCAGGAACTGGCTCGAAATATCGCCACGAATGCTGACTTCGCCGCCGCGTAAGCCGGTGCCGGTGACCCGTAGCGGCGGAAAATTATCGTTGCCGAGGTAGCTGATATCAGCACCAAGCTGACGCAGGGCATCAACCAAGTGACCGATAGGCCGTTCGCTCATGCGCGCATTGCCCAGTAAGTCGAAGCAGCCAGCGCCGAGACACAGGGCCGCAGTGAGCGGCCGATAGGCGGTGCCGGCCATACCGAGCTGCAGTTGCAGTGGCGAATCGCTGCTGTGGTTTGCTGCCTGGTCTTTGGCGAGCGGGCCATTTGCGCCCACCACTGTGCGCGTGGTGGTTGGCGCGTGTTCTGGGTGTGAGGAAGCGATGCCCAGGCTATCGAGTGCGTTGCGCATGTAGCGGGTGTCGTCGCTGTGTAGCAAGTTGTGCAGTGTGCTGGTGCCCTTTGCTAGGGCAGCCAAGAGCAGAGCGCGATTGGTGATGCTTTTGCTGCCCGGCAACAGCACCGTGCCGCCAACCTCATCGAGTCGATTCAGCGTGATTGATTGGCTAGCGTTTGCATGGGGCATGGGAATTGGGAGCTGCATGTGGAACGGGCATGTTACCTCTTATAGGAAGCGGTATGGCCGGTTGTGGTTTCACTAGTGTAGATTTGTAGACAGCAGGTTTTTTGCGGCCAAAAATGCGGCACGCTCTGGATGGCGTTCTGGCGGTGCGGGAGTCAGCTCACTCAGAAATTCGGCGAGGCTGCCCGCAACGGTGCGTTCGGGTTTGTAACCGGGTCGTTCCAGCAACACGTGCCCCGTGTGATTTTCAATGGCAAGGAACAGCTCGGAGTTGATCTCGGTGCAGGCAAAAAACACGCTGTAGGGCGCTTTGGCACGCTGTTTGGCAAGAGCATGCCCCAGTAGATTTTCAATCAGTCGCTCAGCATCGCTGTCGTTCCAGAGTTGCAGCAGGCTGACAGGACCTTCAGCACCGTCAGTTTCGAGTCCACCGGCGTAATAGCTGCCGTAATACGTTTTGATGTCGTCGTGAATGGTGACTTCAAGTGCGCGTTCGAGTGGTGCAAACAGCTCAAAGCGCTCGGCGTCGGTGCGGGCCAGGGGTTGCCAGGGCACTTCCAACTCGCCGCTGGGTGCGAGTCGAGGTTCAGCGGTTTCGCAGGCCGAGCGCCACTCCGGGTCAAACGGATCTGCAATATCAGGCCAGGCAGAGCTTATGGCCGCAACGAGGCGTGCCAGTTCATGTGCTGTGCTGGGCGGAGTCTTTGGTGAACTCTTTGGGAAAGTAGTGTCTGTCATTTGTCGGTCGTTGATGGCTTTGAAGCTGGGTTCTGGTGGCGATTGCCGTGGGATGTTCGCGGTGGTCGCGGCTCGCGCAGGGCTCGCATCAACTGTTTACGTTCTTTGGGTGACAGTTCGCTGGCCAACGCACGAATCGCGTTGTAGTTCATCTGCTGAATGGTCGTAATGCGTTCATGCAGGGCCGCGTAGGAGCGGTCGAGTGCGCTGATATCAACGGGTTCGCTAGTGAAGCTGCGCTCCCAGTTTTTCTGCGCATCGCGCAACTTATGCATTTCTGGACGCAAGCCTTTGAAGTGTGGGCGCGCAATAGGCCACAGTTGCGTGCGACGTTGTTCATCAAACTGGCGAATGGCGCGGCCGACCGAGAATGATGCATTGTTCATCATTGCAGAGTGCGGTGGCCCGCCGTTCACGCGCGCTCCTATGACAATGCCGACGATCAGCAGGTTGATGGCCAGAGAGACGCACAGTGCTATCACTAACCCTTTTCTCGGGGTTTGCTGCTTTGGCGTTATTGCGGTCATGGCGAGGTGACTCCTGGTAATGCTGGGGCAGCTGGTGTGGTCAGATTGGTCTCGCCGTCTTGAGGCCAGTCTAGTAACAACTCTTGTCCGAGTGTTGCGGTGAAATCACTGTCGAGGCTTGCGATAACCAACAGCTGGTCGTTATCGGGGTAGCTCTGTGGGTCGATGTTTGCTTCGTAAAATTCTGCAGCCGAGGTATTACTGCCCAGCAGTATGCCGAGTAACAGTGGCGCAGCTGACGCGGCAATCGCCCGCCAGGGCGAACGCAACCACTGGATGAATTTGCTTTCGGGTTGCTGGGGCTTGCCTGTTGTTGCCTGTTGCGCGAGCAAAATACGCTGGCGCAAACCGGCGGGTGCCTGATGGCTGACCGCGAGCGCCCCAGCAGGCTCATAGCTCAGTTCGTCGAGGAGCTCATCGAGAGAACCTTCGGCTAGGTGTAGGGGCCCTTCGGGATGATCTGATTTCATGATGATGTAACCGGTTCGGATGCTGTGAGGGCGTCGCGTAATGCTCGTCGTGCGCGCGCAAGTAGCGACTCCACGGCAGCAATTTTGATGTTTAAGATCGCGGCGGCATGAGCGTTGCTGTGGCCTTGCAGTTGGCACAGCGTGATAGCGGTACGTTGGCGTTCTGGCAGATCAGCAATGGCTGCGCGCAGCAGGTTTAGCTGCCGAGTTTTATCGATGTGCTGATCGATGTGCTGGTCGTTGTTGGTGTCGGAGTCGTTGGTCAACGCGTCGATCATGGGCTGTCCATCGGGCACGCTGTGTCCGGTGGGGCGCGCCTTGCTGCGGCGATGTTGATCAATGCACAGGTTGCGGGCAATGCTCAGCAACCAGGTGGTAACGCCTGCGCGTGCGTCGGAGAATTGTCCGGCTTTGCGCCATACCTGCAAAAAGACTTCCTGCACCAGATCATCAGCGTCATTCGGCCGATTGGTGGTGCGCAATACAAAGTGATGCACCTGGTTGATGTGGGCATCGAGGAATTTGGCAAACGCACTTTCATCGCCGCTTGCAATAGCGCGCAGCAAAGCAGCATCAGCGGACTTGTCGTTCGCTGATGCTGTTGCCTCGTCACTATGTTGCAGGTTTGATTGCACTATGAACTACCAAACGGATTGCTATGCGGTTTGTTAAAGAGCGACTAGAACGACTAACCCTGACTGCTCTCGCCGTCCGCGTCTTGCGAGCGTTGTCTGTGCTTCAAACGATGTGCCTGCTTACCGGCGTGCAGTTCGGAGCGAGTTAGCGTGCCGTCATTGTTGGTGTCCAGTGCGCGCATTTTTTCTAAGCGCTGCTGAAATTCAGCGAGTGATAACTGTGTGTCGCCGTTGTCATCGAGTTTTTCGAAGCGGTGCTGCAGGTGCCGCTCTTTGCGCAGAGCTTTGTGGACCTCCCGGGTCTGTGCAAACTCGTCGTTTGACAGCACGCCGTTGTTGTCAGTGTCGAGTCGGGCAAAAAGCTCGGCCTTGTGCGCGGTCTGTTGTTCGGCCCGCTCGGCTGGGTCGAGTTGATGTCGCTTGCGGTGGTCGTCTCGGTGGCCGCGCTTATGACGTCTTCCGCCTGCTTTGGTATCGGTAGCGTACTCCGCGGTGTCGATCAGGCCGTTGTTGTTGGTGTCCAGTTCGCTGAAGCGGTCGAGGCTGCGCGCTTCAAGTTCGCTGAGGTCGATGCTGCGTGACAGGTTGTCGCCAGTTGAATCGCTTGCCGCCAGCGCCTGTGGGGCGAACCACGCTGTACCTGCGATAACGACGGGTAGTGCAAGGGCTGCCAGTGCCGAGGTGGCGCGGGCGATACCTGGCTTGGTGGAGTGTGTTGAGCCTGATTGTGCGAGGGTTTTCATCTGCTGAGTCTCCAGTGGTTGAGGGTTCCTGCTCATGTATACGCAACAGCGGACAAAACCTGTCGCAACCTGCCTATGGCTCTAAATATTCGATATCGCCAATTTCGTAGTAGCCTACGCCTTCTGGGCCTCGCACTTCTATCTCATCGCCTGTGCGCTTGCCCAGAGCGGCTCGCGCCATAGGCGAGTCGATGCTGATGTGGCCTGGCTTGGTGCCAGCTTCGTCGGTGCCTACCAGCCGTAGTTTTTGCTGGGTATCGTCTTCGCTGATAACCGTCACCCAAGCACCAAAAAATACCCGGTCGCGGTCGTTGGGTAGTCGGGTAATGATTTCGGCGTAGTCGAGGCGTTTGCTCAGGTAGCGAATCCGCCCGTCTATCTCGCGCAGTTGTTTTTTGCCGTAAATGTATTCTGCGTTTTCCGAGCGATCACCTTGCGCCGCTGCCTCCGACACCTTGGCCGTCACCTCCGGACGCTTCTCTTTCCACAGATAAGTGAGCTCAGCCTGCAGAGTGTCGTGGCTCTGCTGAGTCATGTGTGGCGACGAGGGCGGTCGAGGTGGGCGGTAGCGAATCACGGGCGCAGATTAATATTGGCGTCAGCCAGAACGTTGAGCTGATCGGTGCTGATGAGTCCGACATTGGTGATGTAGCCGGTGACCAGATCTTTTGGGGTGACGTCAAAAGCTGGGTTGTGCACCTTGACGCCTGGCAGTGCCCAAGGCGCACGAACTTCATCAGCGTCACGTTGCTCGATGGGCACGTCAGCTCCGGTGGCGGTATCGAGGTCGTAGGTTGATGCGGGGCAGGCCACGTAAAACGGCACACCAAAGTGCTTGGCGAGTACGGCGACACCCAAGGTGCCAATTTTATTAACAACGTCGCCGTTGGCGGCCACACGGTCGGTGCCAACAATCACCAGATCCACCTTGCCGGCCTGCATTAGAGAAGCAGCCATGTTGTCACACAGCAGGCTCACGTCGATGCCGGCCTGTGCCAATTCCCAGGAGGTGAGTCTCGCGCCTTGCAGCAAGGGCCGGGTTTCGTCAGCAAATACGCTAAACCGAACGCCTTGCTTGTGAGCAAGGTACATCGGCGCGGTGGCGGTGCCCAATGCAGAAACCGCCAAGGCTCCGGCATTGCAGTGGGTTAGCACTGTGCTGCCCTCGGTAATGAGGTGAACGCCGTGTTCACCAATGGCGGTGCACATCGCAATATCGTCTTCGTGAATCTGCTCGGCGTGGCGCGTTAGTGCGGCAACGGTTGGTGTACTCTTGGCGACTTCGCACATCTGTTTGGCCGCCCACTCCAGATTGACAGCGGTGGGGCGTGCGCTGATCAGATAGTCGGCTGCATTTTTCAACGCGCGTCGAAAATCTTCGGGTGCCGCGCCATCGTGGGGTTGCATAGCGACTACCAAACCGTAAGCGGTGGCGATGCCGATGGCGGGTGCGCCACGGACCTTCAGTGCCTTGATGGCAGCCCAGGTTTTTTCGATGTTGGTCTGAGGTTCATACACCACGGTGTCGGGCAGGCGAGTCTGATCCAGCAACTGCAGATTTTTACCGTCCCACTTGATGGCCGGAGGTGGCGATTTGTGGGTTGCCTGGGCGGAGGTACTGCTCATGTCAAAAGCTCTCGGGAGATTGGCTACAAAGAAGGGAGTGAAATGGCGTCGAGTGTCAGTGCGCGGGCGAGGTAGCTGGTCAGCAGGCCGCCGGCGTCCCGGGCGGTTGGCCCGAGAGCGAACACCGAGTCGGGGTCGCTGAGCGTGGTGAACACCAGTGGCCTGGACATGTTGGCCGCCAGTAGATCGATTACGGCTTGAATCATGGCGGGTGAGGCGGCTGGCACGCTGGCGGGTATACCGGGTAGTAGCAGCGCTTCAGCGTTGCGCCAGATTTCGGGGCAATGCACGTGGAAGACAAACTGCGCGTTGGGTTCTGCGGCGTAGATCGCCGCGTGGGTCATGGTGTGGCGGGACGGCGGCAGTGTGCCTCTGGCTTCCGCCCAAAAGCGACCCAGATTCACGGTATCGATGGTGGTCCAGGTGGCCGGGTCTTGGTGGTCGCGGTGTTCAGCCTGGCTGGCAGAGATAATGAAGAGACCGTTTTTTGCTGTTGAGGTGGCTCGGGAGCCCGGTTGGGTCGCCGCTAAGCGCGTGCTGATATTGCCATAGGCCTGGCCGTTGTAACGCAACGGATCCCTGCCCAGCAGGTCTTGGCGCATGAGCACTTCGCGCCATGCCAGCAGCTCGGGGTTCAACGGCGCGCCGGGTTCCGGGCTAAGGCCGTAGGCAAATTGCGCGGTTGAGTTTTGCGCGTCGTTTGTTGGAATGTCGGTGGTGTCTGGCATGGGCCCAGTTTAGCGCTACTGGGGTAGAATTAGGGGTATGTGAACGAGTCGGTGGAGACCAGAAGATGATCCAGCAGGTGATCGAGTGAAGTGCACACGTGCAGCGGGCGCTTTGGGCGCTTTTGTGCAGGATCTGGATCTTGCAGATGCGGGCGCTAACACGGCATTACACGATGAGATTCAGGCGGCGCTGCATGACTGGCAGGTGCTGTTTTTTCCGCGCCAGAGCATCAGCGCCGAGGCGCTAGAGGCGTTTGCTCGTGGATTTGGCGAGCTGGAAGATCATCCGGCTTACCCGAAGGTAAACAACACAGCGGTTCAGGTGCTTGCGAGCACACCCGAGGCGCCGTCGAAGATTGAGCTGTGGCACTCGGATATGACGTTCAGCCAAACGCCGCCGCTCTTGACTATAGTGCACGGTAAAACGATTCCTCCGTATGGTGGCGATACGCTGTGGAGCTCCGCAGCGGCCGCCTATGATGCGTTATCGCCGGCGATGCAGGCATTTTTGTCAGAGCTGACGGCCGAGCATGACTTTGCCCATGGCTTCCGTGAAAGCCTGGCCGAGCCGGGCGGGCGCGAGCGACTGCAGAGTGCTCTCGACGCCAATCCGCCCGTCATTCACCCGCTGGTTCGAACTCACCCCGGCAGTGGTCGGCGAGCGATCTATGTCAATCCGCTTTTCACTACCCGTATTGTGGAATTGCAGGCGGATGAAAGCGCTGCACTGCTCGATTTGCTGCACGGGCTATGTGTAGCGGATGAGCTGACGGTGCGACTTGATTGGCAGGAAGACATGGTGGTGGTATGGGATAATGCGGTGACACTGCACAAGCCCGTTAACGACTTTTTTCCGCAGCATCGCAAGCTGCATCGCCTGACTGTCCGTGGGCCCGCGCCTGTTTAATACGGGCTAAGTTAGAGACTTCTGAACCACGAGGTTGGATCGCAATCCTATGACACGCTCGCAACTCGATAACAGCAACCTGGACGGTGATGGCGATGTTGGACCGTCGGCCGACGGTGGGCAGTTTTCTTTGCTGGGACAGCGCAAGTTTCTGCCGCTGTTTCTCACTCAGTTTCTGGGAGCCTTTAACGACAATGTGTTTAAGAGTGCGCTTAGCCTGCTGTTTGTCTATGGCGGCCTGGTGGCGCTTGAGAGTCAGGACATTGTGGTCAACCTGGCTGCGGCGCTGTTTATTCTGCCGTTCTTTCTATTTTCTGCCCTTGCGGGGCAGCTTGCCGATAAATACCCCAAAGAATTTCTGATTCGGCGCATCAAAATTTTTGAAATTGTGATCGCGGCGTTTGGGGCGGTTGCTGTTTTTTCTGGCAGCGTTGGGTTGATGCTGACGGTGCTGTTTTTGCTTGGACTGCAGTCCACATTTTTTGGCCCCTTAAAATTCTCCATATTGCCCCAGCATCTGCACGAGTCGGAGTTAGTCGGCGGTAACGCGCAGATCGAAATGGGCACCTTCGTGTCGATTTTGTTGGGCACATTGGTTGGTGGTGTGATTGCGGGGCAGGCTGACTCGGGCGTGTTGCTGACCCTGTTAATTGTGAGTGTGGCTGTGGCTGGCTATTTTGCGTGTCGGTTCATTCCACACGCGCCAGCGTCAGACCCCGATCTTGTTATCAACTGGAATTTCTTCAGTGAGACCAAAAACCTCATGGGCATGGCGATGGAGAAGCAATCCATCATGTTGTCGATTCTGGGTATTTCCTGGTTTTGGTTAATCGGCTCGATCTTGCTGGCGCAGTTCCCTGCGTTGACTGAGCGCGTTCTGTTAGGCGACACCACCGTTGTGACCCTAATTCTTTGCGTGTTCACGTTGTCGATCGCGGTGGGTAGCCTTGCTTGTGAAAAACTTTCGGGCCAGCACATTGAGATTGGCCTGGTGCCGTTTGGCGCGCTGGGGATTGCGCTTGCGGGCCTGCACATGTATTTCTCGATCGAAAACGTAGCCGTGTTGTCGCAGGGTTTGCCGCATCGTGACTGGCTCAGCTTTCTCGGCGCAGCGGGTAGCTTGCGGCTGCTCATCGACTTTGCGCTCATTGGTTTCTTTGGCGGTATGTTTATTGTGCCGCTGTATGCGTTCATTCAGGCGAACACCCCTGATGACCGGCGCGCGCGCATCATTGCCGTTAACAACATTCTAAATGCGGTGATGATGGTGCTGGGTAGCGTGTTTGCAATTTCGATGCTTAAGGGTGCTGACAGCGGCATACCCATTTTGTTGCTCACCGTGATAATTATGCACGTCGCGGTCACGACGTTTATCTTTAAGCAGGTTCCCGTATTTATCATGCGGTTTCTTGTGTGGGCGTTGGGGCATTCGCTGTATCGAGTGCAACACGAAAACCTGGATTTCATTCCCATCGAAGGCGGTGCGCTGCTCGTTAGCAATCATGTGAGTTATGTGGATGCATTGGTGTTAGCGGGGGCTGTACGCCGACCAATACGATTCATCATGTTCAAGCCGATCTATGACATCCCTGTGCTTAACTTTGTGTTTCGTACCGGTGGGGCGATCCCGATCAACAAACGCGACGACGATCCCGAGGCCTACGACGATGCCTTTCGGCAGATTGCTGCGGCGCTTGAGGCTGGTGATTTGTTGTGCATTTTCCCAGAAGGCAAGCTCACTCAAGACGGTGAGGTGGATGAGTTTAAGGCGGGTGTAGAGAAGATCATTGCCACCACCCCAGTACCCGTGGTGCCTATGGCGCTACGTGGTTTGTGGGGGAGCTGGTTTAGCCCTGACAAAGGGTTGTTTAAAGGCAAGATGCGACCATTTAGCAAAATCTGTGTCGCAGCGACTACGCCGGTGCCCGCCGAAGACGTTCGAGCGAGTGACCTCCGCGCACGCGTAGTGGCGCTACGTGGCGATTTGGCCTGAGTCGCGCGCACGGTACAATATTTCCCTGCTATCGAGGATTACCATGGATTTTTCTGACACCAAGTTTGGTTTTGCCACGCGTGCGATTCACGCCGGACAACCTGCTGATGAGGCGACCGGCGCGATCATGACGCCGGTCTACATGAGTTCAACCTTTGTCCAGAGCTCGCCTGGGGTTCACAAGGGTTACGACTATTCTCGCAGCGGTAATCCAACCCGCACCGCTTATGAGCGCTGTGTTGCAAGCCTTGAAGGCGCGCGATTTGGCTTTGCGTTTGCGTCGGGTTCAGCCGCTAGTGCCACGGTTATGCACATGCTGAGTGCGGGCGACCATGTGCTGTGCTGTGATGACATGTACGGTGGCACGTACCGGCAGTTTGAGAAAGTGTTTCGCCCGCAGGGGGTAGACTTCAGTTATGCAGACTTGTCGAACCTGAATACGCTGCAATTCAAACCCAACACCAAAATGCTGTGGGTTGAGTCGCCCACTAATCCGCTGTTGAAGCTCACTGACATTCAGGCCGTTGCCGAACGCTGCAAAGCGGCGGGCGTGCTCTGCGTGGTCGACAACACGTTTATGAGCCCTTACTTCCAAAACCCGTTGGCGCTGGGGGCAGACATTGTGACCCACTCGGCGACAAAATATTTGAACGGCCACAGCGACCTTGTGGGTGGCGTGGCGATTACGGACAACGAAGAGATCGCAGAGAAGTTGGCGTTTTTTAGTAACGCGGTGGGCGGCGTGCAAGGCAATTTGGATGCGTTTTTGTGCATGCGCAGTTTGAAGACACTGGCGCTGCGTATGCGCGAGCACCAGAAGAACGCCATGGCGATTGCCGAATATCTAGAGGCACACCCAAAAGTTGAGTCGGTGCTGTACCCCGGGCTGCCCAGTCACCCGCAGCATGAGCTGGCTAAAACCCAGGCATCAGGGTTTGGCGGCATGGTGACATTCTTTATCAAAGGGGAGCTGGCCCACGCACGTCGATTCCTTGAAACCACCCGGTTGTTTGCTTTGGCAGAAAGTTTGGGAGGTGTTGAGTCTCTAGTGGAGCACCCGGCAATCATGACCCACGCCAGCATTCCTGCTGAGATGCGGGCAAAGCTGGGTATCAGCGACACGCTGATCCGTTTGAGCTGCGGTGTTGAAGATCTGACTGACCTGTTAGCCGACCTTGACCGGGCGCTTGAAGCCGCGTGAGTGATGGGTTCGAAACGGGCGGCACTGCAGGACGGGGATCAGCCGCGCAAGCGTCTGCGAATATTCTGGTAGACAGTCTCGATGAGCACATGGCCGCGTCGGGCGGTATCGATCGAGCGGCGTTGCTGCCTGGTATGTATCTTGGCTGGTGTGTTCGCCTTGGTTTGGTCACCCAGGCGTTTAAAACGGAGCACGATGTTGCTGTGTTGCGGCTTAACTATGGCGAAGGCTCAGGTGTTGAGCTGTTGGTTAGTTGCGGCGGCCGGTTGCACTACAACTGGCTGACGGCCCAGGGAGCGGCGTTTACTCGCGACTATTACCCCGGCTACGCGGCCGACTGGGCGAGCGTGTTTGGTGCTGACATCTATGGGGTAGAAGACAGTTGGAGCAATTACGATCTGTTGGCGCCAGTGTTGACTCGAGCGTTGTATGCGTTCAACGGCCATGCGGCCAAAACGGCAGCGGCAAACGATGAGACAAAACGCCCCGGTCGCTGGACGTTTTGGCGATGACCCTGATTACGTTGCGTAACACCGAATTTTATCGCCCGCTGCCACAGGAGTTGCCCTGGGAGTTGATTGCGGCCGGTTCCGCTCGGCATGAGCTTGAGCAGCTACGGGAACTGGTTGATCTCGATTACACCCGAATTGTCTGTCTGCTCGACGAGGGCACAACGCTAGGCATCTACTCGATGCGCGCACTTAGCGAAACCTGCTTTGAACTACTGAGCCTGTCGGTGGTTACCGAACATGAGCATCAGTTGCTGGGCAGGCGACTGTTAGGACACGCATTGGGTCTTGCCGAATCGAAAGCCGGGCGCGATGTTCAGCTGGAAGTTTGCGCAGACAACACGCGAGTGATTGATGTGGTTGAGCGTTATGGTTTTGTGCGGTCTGCACCAGAGCAACAACCTGCAGCAAGTACGCCTGGGTTTGTGCGCCTGAACTTTGAGCTCACAGCTGAATGACCTCAATCGCGCCGATAGAGTTGTGCGCGAGGTTGATGCCTCAACCCCGGCAGGTTCTGCCACTGACCGGTGAGCTGCGATTTGCCGAGCGCGCGTTTTTCTTACAGGTCGAGGGCGCATGGAGTGCGTCTGCGCATCAGGCGCTGGGTACCATGTTGTCGCAGTTTTCGCAGGCGCCTAAAAACTTGGCGATGACTTTTCACGAACCGAGTGCAGCACTTGCCGAGATACCTGTTCGCGCCGTTATAGAGCGTGCGGTGAGTACAGGTGACGGGGTGGTGTCGACAGATCTGTCGACGGTGATCGCGGGGGCAGAAGAACACTATCGCATCGATGTGTTAGCTGACGAAATTCGGCTTCAGGCGATCACCTGGGTCGGTATGCAGCGTGCGCAGCAGACGCTTGCGCAATTGCTGACTCAGAGTCTGTTGGCCGGCGTGAATTCGCTGCCGTGTGTGCGGATCGACGATGCACCAGAGCAGCAATGGCGCGGTTTGTTGATTGATGTTGCACGCCACTTTATCGAGTTGCCGGCGCTGCTGCGTACCCTTGATGGGATGGCGCATCACAAGCTTAACGTGTTGCATTTGCACCTCACGGACGATCAGGCCTTTCGGTTTCCCAGTCGGGCGTTTCCGGCACTTAATGCGGGTCGGCCGGCGTATCTTCGCGAAGAGCTAGAGCTGGTGGTTGCCCATGCGGCCAGTCTGGGTATTCGGGTTGTGCCTGAGCTCGATATGCCAGGGCATGTGACCTGCTGGTTGGCGGCCTATCCACAATGGTCGTTGTTTCCGGTTGAGGCCACCACGCGCTTTGGCGTACACCCGGCGTGTCTTGATGCTTGCAGTGAGCAAACCTACGACGTGATTGGCACGCTGCTTGATGAGTTTGCCGAGGTGTTTACAGACGACTACGTGCACACCGGGGGTGATGAGGTGCATCCGCGCTGGTGGCGTGAGCACGCCGGTACGCAAGCGTTTATGCAAGCGCAGGGCTTTGCCGAGCCGCGCGACTTACAGGCGTATTTCAATACGCGCGTTGGTGAGTTGCTCACGGAGCGTGGTAAGCAAACCCTGGCGTGGGATGAGGCTGTGCATAAGCAATTGCCAACCAATACTCTGGTGCAGGCCTGGCGCGGTATGACCGCGCGCGACGCGGCGCTGGATGCTGGCTACAACTGTATCGTGTCAGCGCCTTACTATCTTGATCTGTTTTATCCGGCTGATCTGCACACAGCATTTGCGCCGCTGTTGCCACTGGCGGAGGCCATTGTCGCTGAAGATGCCATGTTGGCTGATGAGCGTTTGGCGCATGTGGCTGGTGGGTTGGAGTGGACCAAGCAGTGGCGCTCGCGGGACGACGCGGATCAAAGTTCTGCCGGTGGCCGGGTTATTGGGGCTGAGGCCTGTCTGTGGAGTGAGCTGGTCGACAATGAACTGCTGGATGTTCGGCTCTGGTCGAGGTTGCCTTTGCTGGCGGAACTCTTCTGGTCGAACCAGCCCAACACCCAGGACTACACGCGGTTAGTGCACTCGCTAACCAGTTGGCGATTTTGCGGTGGTCCAGACCTTGTGGCGGCACTGTGTGGTTCGGTCTCTGTGGATCAACTGGATTTGCTGGCGCCAACCGGCATAACCGAACAGGTTGCCGAATTGCTTACCGTGGTTGAGCCCGTTAAGTGGTACGCGCGGCTGCTCGGTGCACAGGCATTGGCGGCGCGGTTGCAGGGCAGTGAAATGCCCCAGGCGCGGCCGTACCATCTGGGCAGTCCGTTACGCGATGTTGCTGACGTGCTCAGCCCGCAAAGTTATCGAACGGCCCAGTTTGGCCAACTGCTGCAGCGCTGGTTTGATGCGCCATTGACCGCTGATGACGAGCGCGTGTTGCGGCAATGGGTTGTCGATTGGGGCGCCCAGCCGGCGGCGTTGGCCGAACTTGAGCTGGAGGATGTGCACTACCAAAAACTGGCGCCGCTAGCAGACAGGCTCGCGATGTTTGCCGGCCTGCTTGGACAACTTGTGAATGATGCGAGGGGTTTCGCCCTAAAGGGTTCTACCGTCGTTCAGGCCCAGGTGGATGTTGCGCAGCTGCGCGAATGGCTGGAGCCGGTTGATGAGCTGATGCTGGCGGTTGTTGCGCCATTGCTTAAGCTTGTGGCGAATGATGTGCAACTTGCTGAGTCTGCGCAATGAGTGATTCGAACGCGGCGACCACTGCTCGGCAGGCGTTGCGCGGTTGGTTCAGCGACGAACCGTTTGACCTGCGCCCGATGGGCGAGGGGCATATCCACAGTACCTGGCGAGTTGTGATGCCGGCGCACCCTGGTTCTGAGCAACGGCAATATGTGCTGCAGAAAATTAACCCAGCCGTTTTTGCGCAGCCGGCAGAGTTGATGGCAAATCTGCAGCAGTTGTTTGTGGGTGATGGGGCCGGGAGCGTTGTGGGGAAAGCGGCTGGCGAGCCGGCAGTGTCTCTCAACTACCAACTGCCCCAACCACTGTCTGCTCTGTCTGGGGCTTCTTTGGTGAGTGCAGGAACCCAAAGGTTGGCTGACGGTAGCGTTGTGGACACTCAATGGCGGCTTGCGGCTTTTATTGAACAATCGAAAACGTTGCAACTGTTGTCTGATACGCAGCAGGCGGAAGCCGCGGGTCGGGCGTTTGGTGAGTTTCAACATTGGCTCGAGCCGCTTGTGCGGGCGCCACTTGTTGAGGTAATTCCCGGGTTTCATCAGATTGAGAGGTATGTGGCGACGCTGCACCAGGTTTCGTTGGGGGTGAAACCGGGCGCTAGCGCGTTTGCCGCAAGAGAGCGGTCCTTGTTGTTGGACCTGCGGGAGCGTGATTATTTGCCGCCCCAGCAGCCCTTAGAAGGGCAGTCTGGCGAGCTGGGCAGTGGGGTTATTCACGGCGACTGCAAGGTGAATAATTTGTTATTCGACGAAGACGCTGAGCGGGTCGTTGCGATTCTTGATCTCGATACACTAATGCGTGGTCCCTGGTGGCTCGATTTTGGTGATCTGGTTCGATCAGCGACCTGCACCGACGCTGGCGAATTTCAGCGCGAGTTTTATCCTGCGTTGGCAGAAGGTTTTTTTAAGGGTCGTGCCGGGAGCAAGGGTAGCGTTGGCCTCAGGGCGTTTGATCTAACGGCTGCGTTGCGCGCGCCGGCACATATGACCTATATGCTGTGTGTCCGTTTTTTGACAGATCACCTGCGGGGTGACCGTTATTTTAACGTGGAGCAGCGTGGCGATAATCTTGTGCGCGCGGAGCGTCAGTTTCGGTTGTTGAAAACTCTCGAAAGCGACGATACGCAGGGTTTTATGCGTGACGTGCTGCGGCATTTTCTGTGAAATGCCAGGGCTGGCGTGTCAGGTGCCACTTAGCACGGTACGGACAATAGCGATCATCACGCCGACAAAGATCAACGTGAATAGAATGCCGGCAATAATAAACTGCGAGGCTTTGCCTTCCTGAAAGTCGCGCTCCCGATTTTTTCTCGACTGCACACCTAGTGCGGCGGCAAGCGTGCTCTGTAGCACCTGCAAGCCGCTGATGCCTTCACGTTCTTGTTCTTCTGACTGGTCTTTGCTGCTGTTTTCCATGCCGCCATGGTATGCCTGTCATGGTTTTTTTAACACCGACTGGTCCCGTGATTGGCAGCTAGACGGAGCAGTGGTTAAGCTAACGGACAGTCTGTCTTTTTGGTGCTGATAATGAGCTACCGTAATTACCTGCCTCTGATATTAATGTTGAGCCTGTTGAGCGGCTGTCTGACAAATCCGAATCAACCCCCGGTGTTGCTGCGGGGCGATGCGCTAGAGTACCCGGATGCGGCTCGGGCCCAAGGGTTGCAGGGTTCTGTTGATGTTCGTTATGACGTCACCCCTGATGGGCGCGTGCTCAACGCGCGCGTGGTCGATGCGAGCCCACCGGGTGTGTTTGATGAGGCGGCACTCATGGCGGTGCGGGGTTGGCGGTTTCGCCCCGGCCGCAAGAAGGGTGAAGAAAGTCGGTTCGACGGCATGGTGAGTACCATCGAATTCAGGTTTGGCGAAAGCGATGGCTATCCAGCGCGCTGACACCGCAGGAGTTCGCGGGGCCGATCTAGGTCGGCCCAACTATTGGCACTTTACTGCCACTGGTTCCAGTGGGTGATGGTACTAACCGGTGGCCGTGTGGCTCGTTTGAAGTCGGTGCCAACGGTATAGCCAACGGGCAGCAGCGCAACCTGATGCATGTCATCCGGAACGCCCAACAGCTCAGCGGCTTCTTTTTCGAAGGCCAGGTGCAGCGTAGTGAGTGTTGAGCCCAGACCACGGGCGCGCAGCGCCAGTTGAAAGCTCCAGACCGCGGGAAAGATTGAACCGTAGAGGCCTGCGCTCATGGCGGCGGGCACATCGCCACCCGGCCGACCCTGAATACAGGGAATGACGTGCACGGGAACCTCGTGCAGATGCTCTAGCAGATACTGTGCTGAGGAGAACACTCGGGTTTGTTGGCCATCGCCACTTTTCTTTGCTTCTTCGCCGGCGGCGCTCAGATAACCGCCGCCCGCCTTGGCATAGAGTTCGGCCAGGGCTTTCTTCTTTTCAGGGTCGTCTATTACTATCCAGCGCCAGCCTTGGGAGTTGGAGCCCGTTGGGGCTTGCACTGCGAGTTCCAGGCACTCGTTAATAATTTCTCTCGGCACTGGCTTGTTCAGGTCGAGTCGTTTGCGCACCGCGCGTGTCGTTGCGAGTAGTTCGTCAGTTATGCTTAGGTCAAATTCCATGGTGTCCCCTCTCTTGCAGATCCCGTTATCGTGAAAACCAGCTTACCTCAAACGCTGCTGGTGCTGGTTGTTCTGGTTGTTCTTGTCGCGGCTCAGCAGTTGTTTAGTTTGCCCGGTGGTTCTGCCGTGATGCGTGCGGCTCAAGATGCAATGCATGCCCCCTGGTTCTTTGCGGTGGTGGTTGTACTTTGTTGGTGGTTGCGTGGGCTTGCATGGCCTTTACGCCTGCTGGCTGTTGCCCTGTTGGGTACGCTGCTGGCAGCGGGCACAGAGTTTGCTCAGCTGTATATCGAAGACCGATCGGCAAGCATGGGTGATTTGCGGCGCAATCTAGTGGGTGGCGTGCTCGGTTTGATCTTTGCCAGCGCCTTGCTGCGGGGGTCTGCGCCGGTTGCCGGCAGCTCCAGTTTTCGTTTCACCCCGCTGGCGCTAGGGGTTGGCGCTATGGCCGTGCTGGCAGTGGTGATCTATGCCGCCTTGCCGCCTTGGCAGGCGCTGGAATTGCGTCGCTACCGGGCAGAGCTTGCACCGGTGATTGTCGATTTTGCAGATGCGCAAACCGCGCAGTTTTTGCAAACCAATGATGACAGCTGGTTTCGCACGGGTCACGCGACTGAACAATGGCCGCGCTATCAGGGGCAACCCGTTTTGCGGCTGGAGTTTGGCGCAAGCGAGTATCCGACGCTGTATGTCAGCGAGTTGATGCAGCGCTGGGCCTTGTATGAGGAGCTTGCCGTTGATGTGTTTGTGCTGGATGGTAAGCCGTTGCCGTTAACCCTCGCTGTGCGTTACGAAGGCAGCGATGGCACCTCGGCTTATTATGAATCGATGCTTGTGCCGGGTGAGAATCTGTTGCGCATTCCCCGCGTCAAGTTTCTACCCGACGAGGCCACCGCGCTGCGAGTCGAAGATCTGCTGGTGTACACGACGGCGGAACACGCGGGCCGTGCGGTGCTGATTGGTGCGATTCGCATGCAGTAGGTGTGGGTGCCGGGTTGTATCCGGCAGCATTTGATACTACTTTTCGCGACTCACAATCTATTGGTTGCCTGTTCATGTCTGCTTTGCAAATTCGTGCTGCCGCGCGCCTGCTGTCTTTGGGTGCTGCTTTTTTTGTTCTATCCGGTCCTGTGATTGCTGCGACTGCTGCGGTTAACGATGCGCAGATGAGTGCCGTGCACTCGAGTATCGATAAGGCGGCTACTCGCCTGGAACAGAAAGTGATTGCCTGGCGGCGGGATATTCACGAGCATCCCGAGCTGTCTAATCGAGAGTTTCGCACCGCCAAGCTGGTAGCGGCGCACCTGCGCGGTCTTGGCATGAGCGTGACCACGGAAGTGGCACACACCGGCGTTGTTGGTGTGTTGCGTGGTGGCAAGCCGGGCCCAGTGGTTGCGTTGCGAGCTGACATGGATGGCCTGCCGGTGGTTGAACGCACCAACCTGCCCTACGCCTCAACAGCGCGAGACACCTATGAGGGCAATGATGTGGGCGTCATGCACGCCTGTGGGCATGACAATCACGTCGCCATTTTGATGGGTGTGGCTGAGTTGCTTGCCGGTATGAAAGCCGAGCTGCCGGGCACCGTGAAATTTATTTTTCAGCCCGCTGAAGAGGGCGCACCCAAAGGCGAAGAGGGTGGTGCTGGCTTGATGGTACGGGAAGGCGTGTTGAAAAAGCCGGATGTTGAAGCGGTGTTTGGCTTGCACATTTCCCAAGGCGACCCCACGGGCCGGGTGTCGTATCGCTCGCGCGGCATGATGGCGAGTGCCCAGCGCTTTGATATTGAGATTACGGGTCGACAAACCCACGCGGCCCGGCCTTGGGCTGGTGTGGATCCTATTTTGGTTGGCGCTGAAATTGTGACAGCGTTGCAGAGCATTGTGAGTCGCAATGTCGACATCACTAGCAACCCAGCGGTGATTACCGTGGGCCAGTTTAACGCGGGCGTGCGCAACAACATTGTTCCAGACACGGCCTCGCTGTCAGGCACTATTCGCACGTTCGACCCCGACGTGCGCGCTGATATTCATCGGCGTATTACTAAGCTCTCCGTGCAGATTGCTGATGCGATGGACGCCAAGGCTGTGGTTGTTATTGATCCCGGCGTGCCGGTCACCTTTAACGACGCAGACCTTACTGAACAGAGCCTGCCGACACTGCGACGAGTGTATGGTGAGCGCAACGTCGGTATTGCCCCGCGGATAACCGGCGCAGAAGATTTTTCGTTCTATCAGGAACAGGTGCCGGGATTTTTCTTCTTCATCGGTGCACGACCACCCGGCGTTGGGGCTGACAAGGCCATCCCAAATCATTCGCCGTTATTTTTTGTGGATGAAGATGCGTTGCTGCCGGCGGTGAAAGCAATGGCCGGACTGGCCGTAGACTATATGGCCAGTCACTAGCCGGCTGAGGGTGACGAACGAGCTTCTACATCAGGCTCAGGGAATAGCGCTGACGGTGCCTGATTTCAGTAGCAGCTTGAGCCCTTCGCGTTTGCTCAGTGGGCTGAGGCGCTCGGCGTGCTGTTCGATAAACGCGATGACAACCTGAGGGTTGGTGCGTGAGTGCGCGCGCAATGCCCAGCCAATAGCTTTGCGAACAAAAAATTCTTTGTGGTCGAGCGATGGCGTAATACAGTCAACCAGCAGCGCCTCGTCGGTTGCGGCTTTGGTTTTTAACTGACACAGAATAGCGACGCGCCGCCGCCACATATTGTCGTCCAAGGCGTAGGCCCGCAGTAAGGGTTTGATGACGTCAGGCTCGTTTGCCAATAGCCAGGCGTGATGATTTGGTGCGAGTGCGTCGATGAAATCCCACCAGGCGCCACTCACAATCAGTTCGTCGAGCATGTCCCAGTGGTTGCTGGTGAGCCAGCTACGGCAGGGTTTGTGGAAGGCCAGAGCGATGGCGGCGTGCTGCTGTTCTCGCACCGGTGCGGTTCGCCATAGGGAGAGCACTTCCTGGCGCCAGGCCGACTCGGTTGCCGGTAAATGCGCTTTGAAAATTACCTTAAGGGCTGCACGCAACTCGGGGGCCGTGAGCCCAGCAAACGGCTGAGTGGTTTTCATGTAGGCGCGTTGTTGTGCCGCGCGGCTGGGATTCGCCTGGGTGGTCAGGGTGTGTGTGAGGGCGGATTGTAAGGGGGACGGCCCTACAATCCCCAGCATTCCAGCTCGTTCGAATAGATTAAAGCGCCTTCGTAGTTACGGTTGATGGCTTCCCGGGTTTGGGATTCACGACCCCGGGTGCGGTTCATGCGCTGTCCGAGAATGACCATACGCACGCCAGCCTGTTTGGCGATGCGACCGATTTGACTGGGCAGCAGGTGCAGATCGCGAGCGGCACCGCGGGCAACCTCCGGAATGGTGTGGCTCACAACCAGGGCGTCACTGTCTTTTGCGAAGTCGGGTACCCGATCTTTTCTGTTGTTGAAATCGCCCGTGAAGACAATGGCCTGGTCGCCCAGTTGAACGCGCCACGCCAGGGCCGGAATGGGGCCGTGACTGACGGGGATGGTTGAAAGGCGCATGTGCTCATTGGTAAAGCGAGTGCCGGGACGAATGCCGCTGGCATTGACGTTGTGGGCTTTGACGCGAAAGCCGCCGGACTTGAAAGTGAGATAGTCGGCGAGCAGCGGATACGCACCACCTGGGCCAATGAGGCGGTTGAGCAATTGTGAGGTCGATGGCATGACGTCGTTGCCATCCGGACCATAGACGGGCAGCGGTCGATCGCGACGACTGAGCTGTGCACCGGTGATGAAGTCGATCAGGTCTGAAGTGTGAGCTGACTGCAATTGCGTGAAGATGATGGCGTCGAGATCTTCCAGCTTGGCGCCCGCCTCGTCAAAGCGTACGGCCGCGCCGGGGCCGGCGTCGATCAACAGTTTGGCTTTGCCGTCAATCCACACAAGGTAAGAGGTGCCGGCACGTCGATCGTCCAGTTCGGCGCCGCCGCTGCCAAGAATTTGTATCCAGTTGCCTTCCACGCCACAGTAATTGCCCTTTTTATCAGGACTGGCAGCGGTTGCGGTTTGAGTGGTGCCAGCCAGCAGCAGGCAAGCAAACAGCGAGCGAGTGAGCCCCTGTGCCAGTGAGGTGAAGTGATGGCTCAGTGGTGACTTCATGAGCGAGTCCTCTTCTTCTTTGTGGTGGATTTAGATGGGGGTGTTGTGGTTTTTTTGCTAGCCACGGGCAGACGAATTGCGCTGATGCGTGTGAGTATGCGAGTTACATTCGCCTCGTCGGGCATGCGCCAGTCGCCACGCGGCGACAGACTCACCGAACCAACCTTGGGCCCGGGTGGCAACGTGGTGCGCTTGAACTGTTGGGTATAGAACCGCCGGAAAAAGGTGTGCAGCACTGTTTTGATGACTTTTGCAGAATAACTCCCGGCAAAACTATCGAGCGCCAGAAGAAATATTTTCTCTGGCTCGAAGCCGTTACGCATAAAGTGATATAGGAAAAAGTCGTGCAGTTCATAGGGGCCGATGATGGTCTCGGTTGACTGGGTTATTTCGCCGTCTGCGGGAGGCAGTAGTTCTGGAGAGATGGGGGTGTCGAGTACGCGCAGCAAAACCGGCGCTAGTTCTGGGTTGGCGCGGTGTTCAGCGTACCAGCCCACCAGATAGCCCATCATTGTTTTGGGAACACCGGCGTTGACGTTGTAGTTGGCCATGTGGTCAGCGTTGAAGGTGCACCAACCTAACGCGAGCTCTGACAGATCGCCGGTGCCAACCACAAGTGCTGACAGGCGGTTCGCCTGGTTGAACAGAATTTGGGTGCGTTCGCGTGCTTGGGCATTTTCGAACACCACATCGCGAGCGCTTGCGGGGTGGCTAAGGTCTTGCAAGTGTTGGGTGACCGCTGCGTCGATTGAAATTTCTTCAAGGGGTACGTTGGCGGTCGCGCACAGTTGGTGGGCAGAGCCCTTGGTGCGCTTAGAGGTGCCCGGCCCCGGCAAGGTAAACGCGTGCAGGTGAGTGTTTGGCAGGTCGAGCTGTGCGAGTGCATCGATGGCGACTAAAAATGCCTGGGTGGAGTCGAGGCCGCCAGACAGCCCAAGCACTAGATGTTCGATGTGTGCTGAGCGCATTCGTCGCGCGAGTCCGGTGGCCTGAATGGCCATGATTTCTTTGGCGCGGGCGTCAAACTCGCCGCCGTCGTCGGGCACAAACGGATGCGCGACATAGGTTCGGTGGAGCTTTTTGAGCGTTTTAGGTTTGGCGTCGCAGCGTACGGTTTGGTAGTTGGCTGGACGGTTGGCTGAGGCAAACGAGATGTTTTGCATGCGCTCGTGACGCAGGCGCTGGGCATCGAACTCGGTCACGATGCTGCTGCCTTGCAGTTTGAAGCGCTCGCCTTCAGCGATGAGCTGGCCGTTTTCGGCCGCAAGCAGGTGGCCGCCAAACACAACGTCTTTGGTTGATTCGCTTGGGCCGCTTGAGGCGTAGAGGTAGGCGCACAGGCGTTGGGCGCTGGTCATGCGAACCAGATCGCGACGGTAATCTGCTTTGCCAATGAGTTCGTTGCTGGCGGATGGGTTCAGAATCAGTTCTGCACCGGCCAGTGCGTGGGCGGCACCCGGTGGCTGTGGTGTCCACAGGTCTTCACAAATTTCGATCGCAAAGCGAGTGTTGTCGAGTTCAAAAATTTGCCGATGATCAATGCGAAAGCGGCCGAGTACTGGGTGATCTACGTCTTCGCTAACCTCGGCACCGCTGGTGAACCAACGCATCTCGTAAAACTCGCCGTAATTCGGCTGTACGAGCTTGGGCACAATGCCGCAGACGCGGCCGTTGCTGGCAACCAGTGCGCAGTTCAATAGTTTGCCGGTTGCGGTTTGCCAGGGCAGACCGATGACTGCGGTGATGTTCTTGGTGGCTGCGACAATTTTGTTGATGGCGGCTATGCAATCGGTATGCAGTGCCTGGGTGAAAAACAAATCTTCGCAGGTGTAACCCGTAAGGCTGAGTTCTGGAAACAGAACCAGTGCCACCTGATCGCGAGCCAAGCGGCGTAGCTCGGCAATCATGCTGTCGGCATTGGCCAGTGGTTCGCCGATAACTACCTGAGGAGCGCAAGCCGCTACTCGCAAATAGCCCAGCGTATTAAAAGTCATGAGGTGAGCCTTTGCAGCGTATCGCCTTCGTTAATGACACCGCCGGTTATGACGCGTGCGTATACACCCAGATTGCCGTCATTGTTCTGCACCAGCGCACGCATGATGCTGGGGTCTTTAGGAACGTTGGCAAACGGATGGGTGGTCATGATGCAGCGCGGGCACGGCATCTCGATTGCCAGTTCGACCTCACCAAAAGACCAGTGCTGACCAACAAACGCGTTTTCGGGGAAGTCACCCTCGAGGCCATCGAGCACAATGTTGGGTCGGAAGCGGCGCTGGTCGAAGTTGTTGCTGGCGTTTTTTGCAAGCGTTGCCAGTGCATTGGTGGACATGATGAGCAAGGGAAACGCATCGAAGTAGGTGCCGGGAGGTGAGTCGTATTCGAACAGCTCTGCGGGGAAGGTTGCAAGGTCGGGTAGTGGCTCGTCGGGCAGGCGCGAGAACACGGCGCGAAGTTCTGCGTCGACTGCCTCAGGCGTTGCGGCAGCGCTTGCCTTGCGCCTATAAAATTCGAGATCAGCGGGGTCTACCAGTGGCCAAAGCTCTGCCGGGTGATCCAGATAGTCGCCCAGCCAAGTGTTGATTTTTTGATCACCGGTGCTGCAGGCTTCGCCATTGGGAAGCGTGATGGTTGCGGGAGCACTGCTGCGGTCGCTGCTGGGTGGCTCGTCAAAGGCAGCGCTCGCACTCATCAACGCCGGGAATTTTTTACCGGTTAGTGTTGCGCCGTTGTGGCGCAGTGCCCAGGCGCGATCACCGGGAAAGCCATTGTCGCCAACCGGGGTGCTGGCTAAACGTTCGCCCAGTAAGCTCTTAACGGGGTAGCGATGCAGTTCTTTGATGTAGCTCATAAGATCAGTGCGACGTGTCGTCGGTGTTGGTGAAAGAGTCGGCAATATTTTCTGCTTTTTCGAGAATGCGGTCGATCAATATCGCAGCGCTGGGGCTGAATTCAAAACCCACAAACGCGGTGGTCGATAACTCCATAAACGGACCCGCAAGATCGACTTCGTCCTGGGCACTCTGAATCGACGTTCTTATGCGGTTGAAGAACGCCTGCTGGGTCGATTGTTGTTCCTCGCCCAATTGCTGCGCTAACGCTTCAAGAAGCGGGTCTAGCTGATTTCTGGCGTCGGTAATTGCTTGCATAAAATGCTCTGTAATTGGACATCGCTCGTGCGCGCTAGTTCGTTGTACGGTCTGTGGGACTGGGCGGCGAGCGGTTGCCGAATTTATCCCTTGAAGCGCTAAACTACGCCCATGATACGACGAACCGCCATGCGTGCCTTGCTGTTCGACCCCGAACGGCAGGAAATTTTACTGATCAAGGCACTTGTGCCCGATACGGGTGTTGAACTGTGGTTTACGCCGGGGGGTGGTAAAGAGCCTGGTGAGTCTGATTTGGCGGTGTTGGCGCGGGAAGTGTTGGAGGAAACGGGGCTTAGGGAATTGCCGCCAGCGCGGCTGGTATGGACGCGCAGCGAGAAGTTTGTGTTTATGGGCGACCACTATCATCAGGACGAGCGCTACTATCTGGTGCAGTTGCCCCGCTATGAGATTGGTGAACGGGCACTGGAAGCCCATGAAGCAGAGACGTTTCTAGCGACCGAGTGGTGGCCGCTTGACCGCATTCTCGAGTCACAGGAGCAGTTTGTGCCGGGTGACCTTGGTGCGTTGCTGGTGGAGCTGTTGCAGCAGCTTGCTGCGGGGGAACTTGCGGACGAACCGCGACACGTTGGGCGCTGAGCCGCTGGTGACGGTAGTTAGCCCGCGATCAGTATGCCGACAGCGAGGCCAATCGTTAGACCGATGGCGATGCCGACGGGCACATTGTTGAAGAGCAAACCGGTGCCATAACCGACCAGCGTGCAGATGAACATAGACCAGCCTAGGCGTCGTTGCGAGCTGCGCAATCCTCTACGGCGACGGGGGCGCCGTTTCGACCGACTGCGCTTCTTGTAAGGGTAGAGGTTGTTATCAGCCATTGTCTGCGCCTAAGGGCGTTTTTGAGATTGTAGTGATTGCAGGGTCATGCCTGCGTTGGGTGTATCACCCTCGTGCCCTTACTGTGCACCGAAATTGTCGAATTTTCGAGTCTTGGCTGCGTTATGCCGCTGGAGAGAGCCACTTTTCGTACCAGTCGACGTTGTGATAACCGCCAAATTTTTGCCCAGCTTCGCTGAAGGTACCTACAAGATTGAAGTCGAAAGACTGATGTAGGGCAACAGATGCGGGGTTTGGTTGAGCAATGCCAGCGTAGGCGCGATGTAGGTCAAACACGGACAGGCGTTTGAAGAGATGGGCGTACAGGGTGTGGCCAATGCCCGCGCCAAGGTGGTCTGGGTGCAGGTAAACACTGGTTTCGATGGACGTATCGTAGGCCGCTTTGGGGCGGTATTGACTGCTGCTCGCGTAGCCCAGAATGATTCCACCTTGAACGGCAAGCCACAGTTGGTGGGGAGAGCCAATGGCAAAATGCGCAAGCCAGGTGCGTCGGGCATCGGGATTGAAGGGCGTGGTATCGAAGGTTGCAATCGAATGTCGCACGTAGTGATTGTAGATGTTGGTCAGGGCTTCGAGGTCGTCGGGAATCGCGTGGCGCAACTCAATCGCGGGGTTTGAGCCTGAAGGGCTAGTGGTGTCGTTGGTGGGAGCAGACATTGCAAACCTTGCAGATGTTAAGTGATTGCCGGTAAAGAATAAGCGTAAACCCATAAAGCCCACAACAGTGGCATGGTCCATAGCAACGTAAACAACCAGGTCAGCAAGGTTGGATTGGTACCGCCTTTGGAGTAGATCAATTTCGATTTTGGCAGCATTGGTTGAATCAGCAGAAGTGCCCCAAAGCACCAGAAGACTAACAGCCAGAACTCCTGTGCACCCAATATGTGGTTGTAACGAATGCTGTGAATGAAGCCCCAGAGCCCGATCAGCGCCAGCACGTTCAGTAGACCGCCAATGATTTCCTCGGCCAACAGGGCGGTGCCGTAGCGCTTATGCTTGCCGTTAAATACTTGCCACAGCTTTAGCAGGCTGGAAATCACCAGTGATGCCAGCTGAAAGCCGAAATACACCAACCACAGCACCAGGAAAACATCACCCGACATGAATGCAGAACTCAGGCATTTGAGGCAACAGGAAAGCCTGCTGCGATCAGGGTGTTTCGAGCCGACTCGACGTGGTCAGCCGTGACCAAAAGATAGTCGGTGTCGTAGCTTGAAATGGCAAAAACCGAAATGCCCGCGGCTGCGAGTGGGGCGGTCAGGCTTGCCAAAATTCCGGTAAGTGCAAAGTCGAGTTCGCCGACAACGCGCATAGCGCGCCAGGGCCCGCTGCTCTTGTCGGCCTCAACCGGCAGTTGTTCATCGCACACCAGCGATAGTTCGTCAGCGCTCTGCAGTAAGGCAAACAGGGTGGTTTTCTGACCCAGTGCGCGCGCGATGAGCGCAGCCGTGTGGTCGTTGGGTATGGGTGCCAGTCGGTGGATACTGTAAGTGCCGTCAAGTTCGGCAAGCGATACGGCCGTTGCGGGGCTTTTGTTGGCAGCCACGGTTAAAACAAAAACCCGGAGTCGTCGTCTTCGTGTTGTTCGTGGGGGTTGTCGTCATCGCCATCGCCATCGCCATCGCTATCGCTGCTTTGCGCGTCATCGCTTGGTTCGCGGTTGTCATTCAGGGTGGCTGCGTCATTCACGAGTGCCAGCATGTTGGCTTTAAGGGTTCGATATTCTTTACCGGAGATGGCACCAGCGTCCCGGGCTTTTTTGAGATCGATGAGCTGGGCGCCGATAGACACCGATCCGAGATCGAGCGTGGATTTATTGTCGCCGTTGCCGCAGCCGGAAAGACAGAGGGTTGTTAGGAGCAAGACAAGCAAGGGTGAAGCGCGATGACACATGGGGTACTCCTCGACGGACGAAGGGGGGGTAAACCTAAGGGCAAAGATAGCAAACAAAGCCGCTGTTGTTTTGTTGGCTTTTTAGCGGCGACCGGTGGCCCGATCGAGTAACTGGGTGAGGCGTTGGCGTTTGCCGTTTGTGTAGGCGTCGACGTCGGCCGGCTGGCGGGCAGCAAGTTGTTGTTTCAAGGTGCTGTAACTTATTCGCTCATCGGGACGGCTGCGCAGTAAGTCGCGCACCAATAGATGGTGCAGGGCCGTAGTATTACCCGGTTGATAGACGTGCAGTGCGACTTTTAAGTCATGGTCAGGTCCGAGCAGGAGTTTTCGCTGGCTACTCAGGCCACCGTCGCCGAGGCTGCGGTAGCCCAGTTGAGTGAGCATTGAACGGCGCGGATCAAAGGTTGCCAGGTCTGGGGTAATCAGCAACATATCGATGGTGTCAGTGCCGGCAAGCGTCTGCACAGCGGTGCTGCCGATGTGCTGTATGTCCATGGCACCACCCCGGCCGGTGGTGCCTAGTGTGCGGCGAAGTCGATCGGCCTCAGCCGTAAAGCGCACAGCCCACTGCGGATTCCAGGGGCGAACCACTATTGGGGCGCTTGCGCGTACGTCAGGGTGGAGGAGTTCGGTGGTCACGCGGAGGGCGCAGGCGGTGGTGGTGGAGCAGTGTTGGCTCGGGCAAGGAAGCGATCTAGCGCGTTTGCAAAACTCTGCACGTCGCGTTTGTCGAGTGGCCGGGGGCCACCGCTCACACCGTCCATAAATGGGCCGGTGCTGCGCAGTTCTTCCATCATGTCGCGGCGCGACAGGCGATCTTTAATGTTTTCTTTGGTGTACAGCATGCCGCGCGGGTTGAGCGCCGAGCCGCCTTTGCTGATGACCTCGTCGGCCAGGGGGATATCGGCGGTGATGACCAGATCGCCCGGTGACAGTTTTTCAACAATGGCATCATCAGCGACGTCAAAACCAGCAGGCACCACAATGGCCTTGATGAGGGTTGATGGCGGGGTGCGAATGTATTGGTTAGCGACAAGGGTTGTGGGAATTTTCAGGCGTTCGGCTGCGCGGAAGACAACTTCTTTGATTACGTTCGGAGCGGCGTCCGCGTCTACCCATATTTCCATTGGCGCAACGATACACTTGCGGCGATTGCCGCGAAACCTGTTTTAGGGTTGCAGCGCCTCCAATGCTTCTAATGCATAGATGGCTTCGAGTTCGTAGCCGGCGTGGAGCTGGTTGAAATTTTTCAGGTGGGCGACTTCGTCGCGGCTGAACCAGCGCACTTCAGCCAGTTCGGAAAAATCGAGATCAAATTCTTCGTATTCACTGTGAGCGGCATAGACCGCGTGTAACCGCTGCTTGTACACGTAGTCGCCAACGGGCGTGAGCGTAACGAGTCGGATGTTTAGCTCTTCAAACAGTTCCCGGCGGGCGGCTTCCAGAGGGTCTTCGCGCCATTCCACATGACCGCCAGGCAATCCCCAGCGAATGGGCGTTTTGGTGCCGGCGCGTTTGCTGCCCCGGCCGTGACGACGAGTAGGACTGTGGTCGGCCAGTAGGTAGCGGCCGTCGCGATGCAAAATGCAGCGCGCGGTTTTGTATTTTTTGCGCATCAGTGGTCGTTTGCCTCATCGGGCAGTACGCCGGCGCCGGGTTCTTCGGGCCCTAGGTGCAAGGTCAGTTGGCCGTCACCGATGTCCACTTTGCGCAACACCGCTTTGGCTGCGGCGTGAGTCTGACGTTCGCTCAACCGGTAGATGGGTTGGGTTTTGAAATAGCTGTCGATAGCCTGTTCGAGCACCCCGCGAGTGCGCTCGACCATCGAGGCGTCCAAATTATCGACACGCAGGGCAACAATCTCTGGGTCTTGCAGATAGAAGGCTGAGTCTTTGGGTGAATAGCGGACGCCGGCTGAGGCGTCGAGGCTGCCGCGCAAGGGTTCTGGGTCGTTCAGCAGCGTGATCTCAAGTGCCAGATCGAGACCTGCATTGATGCGTTTTGTGTCAGCCTGCAGAGTGACGCGAGGGGATTCGAAGGTGATCTTGAACACGTAGAGGTAGGTTTTGGTGATGGGCAGCTTTTCGTTCAACCGCTCGAGAATTTCTGCCTCACTGATGTTGATGCGCAGCAGACCGCTGCTGAAGTAATACCAGGCACCGCCGATGGCCAGTAGTAAGGCGAGCAGAATGATCCAGACCGTGGCTTTGCCTTGTGGGGCGCGCAGCCTGGGTGGGTGGTCTTGCGAGGATGGGCTCATGCACGGTTGCTCTGGGGGTCAGGAGTAATAGTACGGCGGTGAGTAGCGCGCTGCATTGATCACGGACCACAGATGCACTACCCAGCCCATCAGTACGGTCCACAGGATCGCTGCGAGCAGAAACTGAAACAAACCCAGTAACCACCTGCCTTGCAGCAGTTGGCCAAAGCCGGGGATGAAAATACTTGCCAGCGCCGCCAGCACGTTGCCTGCCGATCCTTGTCCGACATTATTCAAGAGCGTCTCCTGTCAGTGAGTCTATACACGGGAGATGCAAGCTTGATGCCAGCAGGATATTATAAATAATCTATATAAAACAATAGCCTATAGATTATTCTCAGGTGCTAATAGTAGTGAGTTAGTGGCGAGTTTTGCCAATTGCTGGTCAAGGATCTTGGGGACCAAAGCCGGGTGGCCAACCTGGGTGGCGGGGTAAATCTTCGGGGGGCTGTGCCCAGTGCACCGCGTCGGTTGCGAATATGTGACCGAGCTGGGTGAGCGGCGGATCGCCGTCCAGGGTGCCGGCGGGTACCGACAGCGCGCCATCGTCGGTCTGACCGTGTATCAGTATCTGGGAGCCACAGGCTGGGCAAAACTCACGGTAGGCCTCTGTTGACGACTCGTAGGCGATAAGGTCTGCGCGGCCGGCAAGCCACTGCAGTTGCTCGGGACGCACGACAACGTGGGTTGAATAGGCGCCGCCGTGCACCCGCTGGCACATGCTGCAATGACAATGCATGGCGTTCAGGTGTTTGCGATTGATGCGGTAACGCACCGCGCCGCACAGGCAGCCGCCATCAAAGCTCATGAGTATTGCCTCATCTAGGGGGGGTGTGGGTCGTGTGTGGACTGTGGACTGTGGGCTATGTCTTTATGCTGACCCAAGCGTGGCTCCACTCCTGCGCTTATACTGCACTCAACCGTTTCGAGTTCGCAGCATACGATGAGCACCAACAAGATCCCACCATCAGACTACGGCTCGTCCGGGGCTAACGACTCTCTGGCTAATGCTCTGACGGGGAATGAGAGCTCGGCAGAGTTAGAGGTGTTGTTGCAGAAGAATAAGGTGGAGCAGGAAACGGGCGATTTGCTGCGAGCAAAACTGGTGGGCGAAACGGCGCGTGCACCCTGGCATGAGCTGCAACGATTTTTTGCCCAGGGCACCTTGCTGATGGCGGCGCAGGGCATCGACATGATTGATGTGGCGGTGGCGTTGGCCAACGACGACCGCGACGCGTTTGCAGCCTGGTTGCAGGCTGAGCAAGCAGGGCCGGTGAGTGATGCTCAGGCCTTGGCTTGGAGTGAGGCGGATGCGACCTTGTGGACCGTTGTGGTTAGGCCGTGGGTCTTGGTGCAGGAGGTTGTTGCGGCCTAGTACTGGTTTGGCGGGTTTCGCCGTTGGCGATGGCGGAGGCTTCCGTTATTGGATTGGCCCGGATGGGGTCGACGAGCAGACCGGAAATTGCCTTTGGCAGAGCCGTTGTCATCACGTCGGCGCCAACGCCTAAACTATCGCCGCGCACCAAGACTTGATCAGCGCCATTGGCAGCTTTGAATTCGCCGATGCGTTCAATGGTTGTTGCTTGCAGCCGGTTGTTGGTCACGACATAGATTCTATCGTTTTCGTAAATAGCCTGAGCCGGCAAGGCGACCAGACCGGGCTCACTCGGTAGGCGCGCGTTCAAATTAATGACTCGGCCAAGGGCTGGCAGGCGCGCTGAGTCGATCTGTGTAAGCGGAAAACTGAACCAGGCGTCGAGACCGCTCTGGCCTGGGCGGACGTTGTGGGCGACCCGCGCGAGCTGCAGTTGTGTCGTCGGTTGGTCGCCCTGAGTGACGTCTGCAGAAATAGTCAGGTTGTTGTCGAGTGCATAACGCACGCGATTGGCGTAAAGGTTTGGGATGGAGGCGCGTACTTCAAACGAACTGGCGTCTGCCATCGTGATCAGCACAATGGCTGCGTTGGTGCGATCGCCGGGACCAACGGCTACGTCTAGCACCGGTCCTGTGAAGGGCGCGAGCACCTGAGTTTTTTTTAGATCGAGTTGCGCGCGTTCTGCTTTTGCTTGCGCGATGGTCACTGCCGCTTTGCGTTGCGCTAGCCGGCTTGGAAAGTCGGCCACTGCGCGCTTGTGGTTTTGGTATTCGATGGTGTCGCGGCTGGCCTGTTGGACGGCATTGTCGAGCAACGCCTGTGGGATCATGCGTTTTTCGGCCAGCTCTTTTTGCCGGGTTAGTTTTTGCTGCGAGATGCGGTACATCTGTTCGTAGTGACTGGTGGTGCTGAGCATCATCTTCTGTTCGATTTGAGTTGAACTCAGCGCGGCCGCCTCTTGCTCGGCCTCTGCGTTGGCTTCGCGCAAGCGCAGTTCAATTTCGTCAGCGCGCAGTTGAATCAATAGCTCACCTTCGCGAGCCCATTCGCCATCCTGCACATACACCTGCTGAACTTCGGCTTGAATGTTGGTTCGCAACTTGGCTTCGGTGCGAGCCTCGACGCGACCGTAGGTTGCAAACATAGGGTGCATTTCGCTGGGTGCAGCGCGCATGACCGTAACCGGCCAGGCCTTTTCGACTTGCTCTGCTGGCGAACCGTCGGGGCCAGTGGCCATGATGAGCGTTGTTAGCGCGGCGGCACCCAGCAGCACGCCACCGGCAAGCATCGCGCGCCGAATTACTGGCGCCGAGCGAGCTTTGGGGTCGGGTTCGCTGTCGGTGTCTGGCTTGGGGGCGATGGTAGGTGTGGCGCTACTCATAACGAGGTTTCTCCAGTTACAACATGAGTGGGGGTGGGGGTGGGTGTGGGGGTGTGGCTGTGGCTGTGGCTGTGTGTGGGGGTGACTTCTGTTGGCGCGCGCAAACGAGCGGTTGTGCTGTGCACGAGTGCTAACAGTTGGTGTTTGCCGTCTTCGAGCAGCAACACCATGGCGGGAATCACAAGCAGAACCAGTGCCGTTGCGAAGGCCAGGCCAAAGCAGAGCGTGACCGCGATGGGGGCGACGTACATTTGCAAGGTGCTGGTTTCAAAGATCAGCGCAACAAGGCCCGCGATGGTGGTGAGCGAGGTCAGCAATACCGCACGGAATCGGGCGTTCACCGCATTTGCCAGTGTGGCGCGTAAGTGTGCTTTGTCGAAACTCTGTTGTTCGCCGTCTTGTAGATAAGAATCTTTGAAGAAACTGATCAGTACAATCGAGTCATTAACCACAATGCCCGTGAGGGAAAAGAACGCGAGAATACTCATGGCGCCCAGGTCCATGCCGAGCACCCAGTGGCCAACGATGGCGCCGGTAAGGCCAAAGGGTATTGCCAGCATAATGGCGAGCGGCCACAGGTAACTGGCAAACACCCAAGCGAGGATGAGATAGATCAGAACCAGCGTGAGCAAACCACCCAGCGCCATGGTTTCGAGCATCATGGCGTCTTCGGCTGACTGACCAGCCAGCCCAAAGGTGAGGCCTTTGCTGCCAAGAATGGTTTCGATGTGATTGGATTTGATGTCTTCAATAATCGTGAGCGCGTTGTTTACTTTGCTGTCGACGTCAGCGCTGATACGAATGGCCAGTTCGCCGTTGTGGTGACGAATCAGGTCGATACCACGGCGGGGTGTGAGGGTTGCAACAGAGCCGAGTGGCACCCAGCCGTTGTCGCCAGCGGTGTTCTGTGCGCTGGCTGGTGTTTTTATCGGGTACTGCGCGAGATACGCCAGATTGTCGCGTTCGGCGTCGGGTGCGAGCACCCGCACTTCGAGTTCTGAATTGTTTTCGTTGAAAATCTGCACCCGTTGGCCGGCGTAGCCTGCGCGCAGTTGGCGGCCAATCGCCTCCGGGGTTAAGCCCAGACTCTTGCCGGTGGGTGTCATTGTGAAAATCAGTTGTTCTTTACCGTAGGGCAGGTTGTCGCTGACGTTTGAAACCCCGGGGTAGCTGGCAAGAACACCGGCCAGTTCTTCAGCGCCACTCTTAAGGTTGTCGAGGTTGTCGCCGCGCAACACCATCGACAGGGTGGGTTCACCGCCGTTGGCGCCGCCGTCTACGCCCAGGTACAGGCGCTCTACCCAAGGGGGCTGTGTCACCAAGTCACGCCATTCGTTGGCAAAGCGTTGGGGGGCAACCGTGCGATCTTCTTCGAAGGCGTAGAACGCCGAGATACTGGCGAACTGCGCGCCGGTTTGGCGTTCGTCGTCGAACTTGGCGAGGTTGTCTTTGGCAAGCCAGCCCACCAGGTTTTGGCTGTCGTACTTTTTGTGCACCTGCTGCAGTGTTTGTTGCAGGTGTTGCACAAAATCTTCCTTGTCCGCGTCGGTGGCTTCAGAGCTGAACTGGGTGTGTGCTTCGAGTGATTCGAAATTGAAGCCCGTGACCATGTTGAAACCGACATGCTGGGAGGCGACCAGGGCAAAGGCGCAGACTACGCCGCCGAGTGCCGTGCAGACGGTCACGCCCGGATAAGCCAGCGACCGGTGTACCAGCGGCATGAATTTTTGTTCCCGAAATGTTGCAAAGGCGGTATCGAAGCGACCGCGGAAGCTGTCGGGTGGAGTGGGTTTTACTTTTGCAAGGCTGCGCTTTAGGTGCCCGGGCAAAACGCAGAAGCACTCGATGAGGCTTGCGATAATGACGCAAAACAAAATGGTGGGAAGAATCAGTATGACGTCGCCCATGGTGCCGCCGATGAGTAGCAGTGGGATAAACGCTGCCAACGTAGTGAGTGAACTGGTGACCACCGGTACCCACATGCGCTGGGCGCCCATCACGGCTGCGTCTTCGGGGCTTGCGCCGTTTTCGAAGTGGGTCATGGCGTCTTCGCCCACAACAATGGCGTCGTCGACCACTATGCCCAACGCCATAATGAAGCCAATCATGCCGATGATAGAAATGCCGTAGCCGAAGCCGTAGTAAAACAACGCCAATGCCAGCAAGAAGCTGACCGGAATGCCCAGCATTACCCAAAAACCAACGCGGCCATTCAAGAACAGCAGCAACGTGAAGATCACTAAAAACAAACCGCCCGCGGCGTTTTTACCAATCATGCTGATCTGCGCTTCCAGCAGGTGCCAGATGTCAGCGTGCTGCTCGACCACGACCCCCTCGGGCAGGTTGGGCTGAATGTCTGCCAGCCAGGTTTGTACGACCTTGGCGGCGAGCATGGCGTCGGAGCCGGTGTCGCGCCAGAGGATCATTTCGATGGCGGGCTTGCCGTCTTTGCGCACCAGCGGTTGGCCGTCTTGTGGCCGGCGGACAATGTTTGCGAAATCGCCGAGGCGCACCAGTTGATCTGAGGTTTCGAGCAGTAGCCCTTCGAAACCACGCGGGTTGCGACGTTGGTCAAGGCTGCGCAATTGGCGCTCGCCTTGGCCGCGACCCACACTGCCGGCAGGTACGTTCTGTGATGCACGGGCGATCTCGCTTGCCAGTTCATCGAGTGTCAGGTTCATTTGCTGTAAGGCATCGCCGCCAACCAGAATCGCAATTTCTTCTGTTGGAAGGCCGTCGTACCACACGCCTTCGATGCCGCGTTGCATGAGGTCATTTTCAAATTCGCGCACCAAAGGAATCAGTTCGCTAACGTTACTGCCGCCATGCACCAGAAGGCTCGCGACGGGTTCGAGGTCGATGTAGCGCCGTACCTTTGGGGGTTCGATGGTGGGCGGCAGGTTGCGCAGATTGTCGACGCGTTGCTTTACGGCGTCGAGGGCAAGGGTCATGTCAGCGTCGTGATTGAAGATCGCGTTGACACGAACGTAACCGTTGGAGGTGCTGGAGCGCAGTTCGTGGAGATCGTTCAAGGTGCGCAGCTGGGATTCGATGGGGGTGGTGATCAGTTCTTCGATGTCTTCTGCAGCGGCGCCGCGCCATTCCACTTCAACCCAAATTAGTGGGAAGCTTGATGGCGGGTCGAGTTGGCTGGGAATGCTCTTCATGGTGAAGAGGCCCGCAAGCACCATCATGGTCATGAGCAGGTTAGCGGCGACGCGGTGTTCTGCGAGTAGTCTAATCATGCGGTCTCGTGCTTCCTTTCGTTAAGCGCTTCACTCGGCTCTTCGTTAGGGGTTTCATGATTCGTGCCAACTGCAGCAGATTCGCTAAGCACCTGAAAATCATCAATAATCTGTGCTTGAGGGCATAGAGCCGGTGCTGTCGTCCGGTGGCGTGTTTGGCCAACTGTTAGTTAACCGTGGTCGGTTTCAAACCCGCGAGCGACCCTAAGTGGAGGACGTGATGACAACCGATAACCTAAAAGAACAGGCACATGTGGATGTGCAGGACCCGCGTTGGGCAGCACTCGATGCGGCGCAGCAGAGCCAGCTTGAGGTGTTGCAGGCGAACGAGGCCGACGGTGAAACGGTGGGTGGTTGGAAGCTTGGGATGACCTCGGGTGCGAGTCGTGATGCGTTCGGCGCTGGCTTTCGACCCTTTGGATTTGTGCTGGCGTCACGGATACGGCGCTCTGGCAGCACACTGTGGTGGGACAGCACCGTAGC
Source organism: Pseudomonadales bacterium (assembly GCA_023300545.1). Lineage (GTDB taxonomy): Bacteria > Pseudomonadota > Gammaproteobacteria > Pseudomonadales > Azotimanducaceae > JALZVT01. Next base: position 25,070 of record JALZVT010000034.1, on the reverse strand, counting down.
GACCGGGTCGATCGAAAACGAGGTGTGCTTCGAAATTGGCGAAACCATCACCGAGCTCGTTACTCCTGAGAGCGTGCGCGAAACTTTGAAAGGCTTAGCGCCGGCGTTCGAAGTGAATCAGATCAGAATCGATACGGCCGCCAGTAACGAAGAGCGACTGGTCGATAACCTGTCGAACTGGGGCATTGTGGTCGGGGAGATGATGGCTGTGCCTGCAGACTGGTCACAACAACAATTGAAAGTGAGTTTGCTGCACAACGCTGACGGTGTGGAGACGGTGAGGGCCGAGGACCACATTGATGATCACTTTGTGTCCATCGCGCGGCTCAGCAATCGACTGTTGCGGTTTGGCCGGCGGCTTGAAGCCGGGCAGAAAGTGATTACAGGTGCTTTCGGTCGCGCGCGTGAACCTAAGCACGGCCTTTGGAGTGGCGACTTCGGCGCGCTTGGGCGCGTGCACTTGAGAATTGAGCGCTAGGAAGCTGCAATGAAAGTAATGGTCATACCGGGGCTGACTTTGCCCGAAGTTAGCGAAGAGAATCTCGAGCGCATTAGGCTGGCGGCAGGGGAAGGTGCTGAGGTTGTGGTTTGTACACAGCGCGAGGCGCCGGCCTTAGCCCAGGAGGTTGATGTCATTCTGGGGCTGGTTCCGCAAACGCTGTTTGGTGCTGCGCCGAAGTTGCGTTGGGTGCATGCCATCGCGTCTGGCGTTGATATGTTTTTGTATCCGGAATTTATCAATAGCTCGGTGCAGCTGACGTCGGAAAAAGGCCTGGTAGGAGAGCACCTGGCGGATACGGGTTTTGGTTTGCTGTTGATGCTTACTCGGCAGTTAGGGGCAGCGCTTCGGCATGGCCCGGACAGTTGGAACCATCGCCCCGAGATGCGCTATCAGGAGGTTGAGCTGACGGGCATGACCATGGGGCTGCTGGGTTTTGGTGGCACGGGGCGGGCTATGGCGCGCAGAGCCGCTGCGTTTGGCATGACAAACGTGGCGCTCGATTGTGATGCGGTGCCGGGCAGTGCTGAAGTCGACCGTGTGCTGGGTTCTGCACAGCTTGATGAGTTGCTGGCCCAGAGTGACGTGCTGTCGATCTGTACGCCCCTGACGCCTGCGACGCGTGGATTGTTGAATGCGGATTTTTTTAGTCGTATGAAGCGCGGTGCCTGGCTGATGAATGTGACCCGCGGCGAGGTGATGGTGGAGGATGATCTGGTTGCAGCGCTTGAGAGTGGTCAGCTGGCAGGCGCGGCGTTGGATGTTGCACCACGCGAACCTTTGCCTGCTGACAGCAAACTATGGAGCCTGCCCAATGTGATGATGACGCCGCACACGGCGGGCGCGAGTCAGTTCCGGGCCCAGCGAAATCTGGATCGATTTGTTCGCAACTTAGTCGCCCTGGGTGAGGGTTCTGAGCTCGAAGGGTTGATCGACAAGGTTGCTGGTTATTAGCGCCGCTTAGTCAACTTATCCGACTTATTCGACTTGGCCGGTGGTTGAACGCCAGCGCGCGTTGCGCGTGCACCACCAGATCAACGCCAGTAACAGCACCTGAATAACCAACCGCACACTGAGCAGTGCGGGCTCTACGTCTGGAAACCGTTCGGGGTTAAGCCACATATAAATATTGGCGGGTGTGACGGCGATGGTGAGCGCGATGAGCAGGTTGCCCGCCATCTGCCGGCTAGCGGGGGGTAGTAACGCCAGCGCAAACACGACTTCAAGCGCGCCACTGACGTAAACAATGGGCAGGTGCCAAGGAATATACGGTGGCATGATGGCCAGAAAAAATTCCGGTTGGGTGAAGTGACTGATGCCGCCAACAAAAAACCAAACGAAGACGATGGCCAAGCCGATGTAGCTTGCTACTTTTAGCATTTCGATTCCTTGGGATTGGGGCGTTTAGCCCGCCTTAGGAATCAGTCGTACCATCATCTTTTGGTAACCCTTTACGAAAGACGAGTTGTTGCGCTCGGGGTCACCGACCATTTCAACTTTTTCGAACCGTTTGAGAATTTCTTCCCACAGTACGCGTAGCTGCATTTCTGCCAGGCGATTGCCCATGCAGCGATGCACGCCGAAGCCAAAGCTAACGTGGGCGCGAGCGTTCTTGCGGTCGATGACAAAATCGTCTGGGTTTTCGAAGGCGGTTTCGTCACGGTTGCCCGAGATGTACCACATGATTACTTTTTCGCCCTTCTTGATCGTCTTGCCGTGCAGTTCAACGTCTTGGGTGGCGATTCGACGCATGTGTGCGAGTGGGGTTTGCCAGCGAATGATTTCGCTTACCATGTTTGGAATGAGCTCAGGGCTTGTGCGTAGCTTGTCGTACTGTTCGGGGTTTTGATTCAGCGCGACGATGCCGCCGGTAATCGAGTTGCGGGTGGTGTCGTTGCCACCCACAATCAGCAGAATAAGGTTGCCGAGGTATTCTTCTGGCGGCATGTCTTTGGTGGCGGCGCCGTGCACCATCATCGAAATAAAATCATTGCCGGGCGGCTGCTTTAGTCGCTCTTGCCATAAATTCATGAAGTAGCCGAGGCACTCCATCATTTCGGCTTTCCACTCTTCTTCGCTTGCGACCAGGTTGTTCACCTGACCGCCGGTGACAACGTCTGACCACCAGGTGAGCTTGCGGCGATCTTCCCACGGGAAATCAAAGAGTGTGGCGAGCATTTGAGTGGTGAGCTCAATGCTCACCTTGTCTACCCAGTCGAACTCTTCACCAACAGGCAGCGAATCTAGAATGTTGCAGACGCGTTCGCGGATCGTACCTTCAAGCTCTGCCAGGTTGCGTGGAGCAACAGTGGGGCTGACCACAGCGCGTTGCTGGTCGTGCTTGGGTGGATCCATGGCGATGAACATAGGCAGTGGAAAATCTTCAGCGCCGTCATCGACAGTGATGCCACCTTCGGAAGAGAACAGTTCGTGATTTTTGTCGACCCACTTGATGTCGTCGAAACGGGTAATGGACCAGTAGGGACCAAACTCACTTTCTTTGCAGTAGTGAACGGGGGCTTCTTTGCGCAGACGTTCGAAGTATTCCCAGTGACGCTCAGTCTCAAACAGGCTGCCGTCAGCGATGTTGATATCAGCAAGGTCGAGCTGCCAGACGCTTTGCGGGTCTTTGTGTACTGGGTTGTTCATGGGTCGTTGCTTTCCGTTAGTTGTCACATCTGATGGTCGAATCGTGTCCCGCATTGTGGCGAAGGCAGAATTCCCGCGCAACGACTTAGTTAACAATATTGTTGATAGGAGTGGTGTGAGTGGTCACTTACGCTGTAGGTATTATTATTCGGTGGATGTGCCGATTTGGTGTGGGTTGGTGGAGGCGGGGTCAGAATGAATTCTGACCCCGGTTCTGCGGGTAAGTGGGTGGGGTGGTCACTCTTGGCCCGGTTTGAGGTGCATTTGGCCTCTGTAGCTGGGTGTAAGTGGGATAGCCGATATGTCGGGTTAGTGCGCCGAAAAAACGGTGTCTGCGCCCAGATTGCGCCGTTTTTACGGTTTGAGACGCCGGATGCGCCACTTTTGTGGCCGAAACTTGCGCCGTGTCTCACTCATTCGGGAACTGTGCACGTTTTGCCGGCACGCAACTGACTAGTCTGGTCATTCATTTAGTGATCTAAGTCCGCATGGCCGCGGACGGGAAGATAATCGATTGATCTCGACAGTATTTCGAAACGGTCTCTCGGGACTTAGCATTGTTGTCGCAGGCAGTTTGCTTGCAGCTCTGTTGCTAATGTCCGGAAACCCAAATCAAACGGCACAGCGCGGCATAGAGACAGAGATGCGATATCTCAAAGATCTTGACGCTCTGCTTGGTGAAACCATCGAAGCCACCTGGGCTGGCAAGGCGGACACCAAAGGCACGCTCTATGAGTTGGCTGATCGCTACGAATTTATTTTGCAACGCCTTGGCAATGATGTGGCTCGGGTGTACGCGCCCTCTGGTGCGATGGCTGAATGGCGCAGCGGAATGAGTAGCTGGTTTGGCGGTTTCTCTCGCGGTCATAAACCTCAGGGCGAGGCGGCGCTGCAATTGTTTTCTGAGTTGACGGCGCAAAGCGAACAGCTTGCCGCCAGCTTACGTAACTTTGGGGCTAACCAGTCTCATCTGGTTGATTCCATGGACAAGTTGAAGCGCACCGGTCGAGAGCTGGTCTCTACGCTTCGCAGTCGCGGTAATGACGAGTTTGCTGATCTGTTGTTCAGTGCAGAGCAATCTGTAGTTGAACGACTGGGCGGTCGCAACCAGGACGAGCTGGCGACGATTGGGGCGTTGGTGAGCGACATCCGATCTCCGGGTTACAGCACGACCAAAACCGATCGCACCGCCTTGACCGAATTTGCTAACGCGGCAGAAAATGCCAGTGAGTGGCGTGCGGGCATGGTGCAGGACGCTCAAGGTATGGGCTTGGAAGAATTTGCTGCGACCCGCGTACAACTGCAAGAAATTCTGGCGGCGGCTTACGTTCAGGGCTTGTTTGCAGTCAACGACGCTCGTGTGTTGCTTAACGTGTACACCGTGATGTTGTTACTGGTGCTTGGTTACTTTGGCGTACGTCTTGGGCATTCGCACAAGGAACTCAACGAATCGCATGATGAGCTGGAAGACCGGGTGCATGATCGCACTAAAGATCTCGAGCTTGCGATGAATGACCTTACAGAATCACAGGTACAGTTAGTGCAGGCGGAGAAGATGTCTTCGCTGGGTCAGTTGGTTGCCGGCGTGATGCACGAGATCAACACGCCGCTGCTTTATGTACTTAACAACACCAGTATGACCGCAGAAGCGGTTACTGAAATGGAAGTTTATCTAGAGGCAACGATGCCGTTGGTAGAGGCCCAGAGCGAAGTTGATGTAAAGCGAGCGCTCAAGCACCTAGAGAACAAACGACATCTGCTAGACCCTGAAATTATTACAGAGAACGCACAGGAGATTTCTGAGCTGTCGAAAGACAGTGTTGATGGTCTGCACCAGATCAGTGAGCTGGTGCAGAGCTTGAAAGACTTCTCGCGTTTGGATCGCGCTGCCGAAGATCGCTTTAACGTGGTCGATGGCATTCAGAAGACTCTGGTTATTACGAAAAACCTTTGGAAGTACGGTATTGAAGTTGAAAAAGACTTCCAAGATGTGCCAGACATTTATTGTTCGCCTTCGCGCCTTAACCAGGTTTTCATTAACCTGATTACCAACGCGGTGCAGGCGATGGACGGTAAAGGCAAGCTGAATATTTCTACCAGCGCTCGTGGTGACTGGGTGGAAGTGACCGTACAAGATACGGGTTGCGGTATTCCTGAAGAAAACCTTACGAAGATTATGGATCCGTTCTTTACAACCAAGCCAGTCGGTAAAGGCACAGGGCTTGGTCTGTCGATCGTGCACCAGATTGTGGAAGAGCACGAAGGCCAGTTGCTGGTTGATTCGAAAGAAGGTGTTGGTACTCGTTTTACGCTTGGCTTCCCGGTTCGTCGCAGCGCGTCGAAAAGCGCAGACACCAGCGAAAAGAAAAGCGTCAGTATCGTAGGTGCTAGCGCTGCAGATCTTGTAGAAGGGTCTGAGTTGCTAGAGCAGGCGTCTTTCAGTGACGCGGTTATCGCTAATGGTTCGGACGCAGCGGATGCAACGGACGCTCAAGGCAGCGAAGAGGTGGCGGCGTAACATGTTAACTGAAGCAGCTCCCCCAAGTGTCGAGGCCAAGGTTCGCCCTGCGCTGCTGTTCGTCGATGACGAACGCCGCGTTCTCACTTCCATGCGCGCCATGTTTCGCCGCGAATACGAAGTGCTGCTGGCAAACTCTGGCGATGAAGCCATTGAAATACTCGCCGAGCGAGACGTGCACGTAGTGGTTTCTGACCAGCGCATGCCCGAGATGACCGGTGTAGAGCTGCTGGCAACCGTGAAAGAAGAATACCCCAGCAGTATGCGAATTTTGCTCACAGGTTATGCCGACCTGGATGCTGTAGAAGCATCCATAAATGAAAGTGAAGTCTTCCGCTATCTGATGAAGCCCTGCCCAACCGACGAACTGAGAGATGCGGTTCGTCTTGCGGTGCAGGCGGCGCGGGTGTCTGAAATGGCCGGCGTCAATGAACTTGCGGCGGTGCCGGAAGAACAGCTGGAATCGATCGAACTGATGGACGTTGTTGAAGACGCTGTTGAGGTACCGGTGCTTGAAGTGGCTGAGATTGTTGAACTGCAGCCGGTCTATGAGTCTGCGGACGCCGAGACAGAGGCAAAAGCAGAGGTAAGCGCAAAAGCGGATAGCTCAGCTATTGAGGCGGCGCCGTACTCTGCAAGCGTGAACCAAGAGATGGCCGTTGTTGATTTGACTAACCCCATAGCCCAAGCCTCTGAAAGTAAATTAGTTGATGAATTGGATGGGACGGTTGGCGATGCGCAACCTGTCGACAAACCGACGGTCGACCCGGAAGTGCTGGTATTGACTCAGGATGCTGATTTGCTTGAAGGCGTTAGCCTTGCGATTGGCCCACAGTATGCGGTGCGCGAAGCTGACTCAATCGATTCTGCCTTGCGGATGTTGTCGGAGTACCCTATTGGCGTGCTCATCACCGACACGGCAGTGAATCAGGAAGAAATTGATGCTCTGACTCGTACGCTCAAGCACGAAGTGCCTGAGCTGGTGACCATTATTGCCAGCGAGCGTTCCGACGCTGCACTGTTAATTGGTTTGATTAACCACGGACAAATATTCCGCTTTTTGCTGAAACCATTGCAAATCGCGCAGACCAGAATTTGGCTGAACTCGGCGATGGCCAAGTACGCCGAGCTGTGTGCCAGCTCCAGTGAACGGTTGCGCTATACCGTTGCTCGAAATGCCGACGTGGAAGCGAGCAACAGCGGCCTGTTTGCCAACGTGCGTGCTCGCATTAAAACTATTAAAGAACGTTTTGCCTCTTCACTAGTAACTGGCCTGACAGGACTTCGCGGTGAGTGATATGACTTATTCAGATACAACAATTGAATCAATAACCAACCTGGACGGTGATGCGGAAGCAGTTGCTGCCGGTAACCCGAACAGTCTGCTGCACAACTTTGGCGTAGCCAGCATGCTGGTTGTTGCGGGTGTGGTAATTAGCGGGTTTTTGTTGACCTCAGAACAAACCGAGTCGGCACTCGACTTGCCAGCGATGCCAACGGCGATCTGGTTGACGGAAGGCGCCTCTGGTGCGGGCGCTGAAAGCTGGATTGATCTTGCTGATCGCGCTTTTGCGTCCGGCCGAGTTACCGAGCCAGTTACAGACAATGCACTATATTACTTTCATCAAGCGGTGCTGGTTAACTCTGCAGACGAACGTGCGCGCGAAGGTCTCGATAAGGTGGTCAGCTACGTTATAAGTGATGCTGAAACTGCTGTGTACGAAAGTGACTGGGCGCAGGCGCGACGGGCGGCAGAGAGCATTCTGGTGCTGATTCCCGAGCATTCAGGCGCGCAAAGTGTATTGGTTCGCACTGAAAAGTTTGAGAAGCTCGAGGAGTTATCTCAGCGTGCTGTGAATCAACTGGCGACCGATCGGTTGTTGTCACCGCGTGGTGATAACGCACTGTCTTCTTATCGACGGATCAACCGACTTGATCCAGGTAATGCAGAGGCCGCAGTAGGCATTCAAACCATCGCTCAGCGACTTGTCGCAAAATCACAGGCAGCAGCCTTTGATGGTGACTTTGATGCGTCTGCTAAATACATGAAACAAGCCAGAGGCATTGCGCCTAATCTGGGTAGCCTGGATCAGGCTGCAAAGATGACCGATCAGTTCGCAAAGCTAACGCAGGAAAAAGCGGCGTTGGTGGAAGAGGGCGTGAGAGAGCAGGCGATTGCTGAACAGCTGGCTGCAGAATCATCGACATCGGTTGGTGGAGCCCTAGGTGTTGATCGAATCTTTAGTGTGTCTGACCTGACCGTTGAGCGCAGTGTGGCGCCAACCTTCCCGCGGCGCGCTGAAGCGTCACAGCAAGAAGGCTGGGTTGAGCTGAACTTCCGCATCGACTCCCTTGGTGGGGTCTTTGACGCTGAGGTGGTTAGCTCGAGTGATGCGATTTTTGAAAGCTCGGCGTTAGGTGCCATTCGCAAGTGGCAGTTTGCACCGTATCGCGAAAACGGAATCGCCATGCCGATACGTAGCGGTGTTCGCTTCAGTTTCAGGCAGTAACCTGTAGTTCTTGTTCGTTGTTTAAACGCTCATTGATTGGCGAGTTCCGGAGGCGGCCCCGCCAGCATGGCCATAATAAAGACGAACACCACCAGGGCGAGTGGAATGTTGTTGTTGGTGCCGCCCATGCGGGTGAGCGCCTCTAACTGCTTGTCGGCCTGAGCCGGTACCTCGGTCTGAATTTTCTGAAAAGCAGCCTTGGCCCAGTTGTAATAAATGGCGTTGGCTTTCATTGGCAGATAAATAAGGCCAAAGCCCCCGGTAATAAACATGTTAACCAGTGCGCCTAGCCGCTGGGAGTCGAATGCCGTGGCAACACTGCCGCCAAGCGCTTGTGATGCGAAGACAATGGCAACAGACAGTAGCGCCCAGTAGTACTGGCGGCGCCACAGTAGCCAGAATACCCCCGCAAAGAACACGGGCCAGTGCCAGCTGACCGGTGCGTAGCCGCGCTCTTCTGCACGGCGAAAGTAGCTGAGGTAGTAGTCTTGATGGGTCGGACCAATCAAGGTTTTGTAGGCGGCAACCTTATCCATTGGGTTCCTCTGAACTGCCAGTTGCCGTCGCGGATAAATCCCACAGCCGTTCCTGCAGTTTCACTGAGCTTGCCTGCGCGGCACAGGTCTGGGGTATTTGATGTTCGTCGAGATAGGCGCCCTGCAAGTCGGCAGCGTGGTCATCTAATGCCAAATACAGTGGGGTTGCTGCGCCCAAGTGAGCCGGCTTCATAATACCAAGCAGTGCCGCTGTTCGACCGATTGTGCGCCACAGTAGACTTTTGCTCGGCAGAATATTAGTGGCAATACTGCCTGGATGCAGGCTGTTAACCCGCACGTTGGTATCGGCGCACCGTCGTGCCAGAGCATTGGCAAACATCACGTTGGCCAATTTTGATCGTGAGTACGCGCGCATCATGGAGTAGTTGTCGACGTTGGTGAGGTTGCTGAAATCCATGTCGGCTTGATAGTGCGTAGTAGAGGCAACCACGACTATACGTGCGGTGTTGTCGTGAGTGAGGGCTGGCAACAGGCGGTTGGTGAGTTGGAAGGGCCCCAGATGGTTGGTGGCAAAGGTGAGCTCATAACCGCTTTCTGCGAGGCGCGGCTGGCGCAGCATTGTGCCTGCGTTATTGACCAGTACGTCGAGTGTGCCAAAGCGTCGCAGTATGCGGTCGGCGCAGGTGTCGACACTGCCGCGGCTGGCGAGGTTGCATTCGACAACATCGATTTGAGCCGCTGGGTTGGCTCGGGTAAGGGTGTGCCGCAATTCGTGACCGCGCTTCACATCGCGCACTGCCATGATCAGGTGGTTGTCGCTTGCCGCTAACGTTTCTGCCATCGAGCGGCCGATGCCGTTGGTGCACCCGGTGATAACAATACGCGTCATTGTGGAGGAGACCTGAAAAATAGCCGGTGTACTCCAACCCCGCCGGCTGCCAGCGCAATTAGAGGATAAAGGTAACCGCTAAACAGATCGTCACTGCCAATGCTGGTGTGGGCGATGCTTAGCATTGCTGTGCAAATGGCGAGTACCAGTGGGTTGGGCAGCACGAGCCACAGCCCGATAGCGGCAAGTATTGGTATGACAACAGCGCGCCAGACGATTTGCAGATTTAGTTCTGAGATTGAGTAGACGTCGGGAAGGACGCCTGTGGGATCGAATACCAATGCGCAGGTCAGCAACGCAGCAATACCTGCGAGTCGTCTGGCCGGGTGGGTTGTTGCTAAAGAGTCACTCATAGACCGCCACACTCAGGACACGATATCCAGTGCGCCGCCGTCGATTCTAATGTTTTGAGAATGTAGAGCGTCGGCTTTGGGGCTGGCCAGAAAACACACCAGGTCGGCCACTTCTTCGCGGCGCACAATGCGGCCGATAGGAATATCTTTGGCAACGTGCGGCTCGACTTCTTCCCAGGTGTCGCCCCAGCCTTTGGCTTTGCCGCGAGCCAGATAAGCCGTTTCAACTTCGGGTGTAAGAATGAGCCCGGGCGACACCAGGTTTACGCGAATGCCGGTACCGGCCACTTCTTTGGCGAGCCCAACCGTTAAGGTCGCCAGAGCGCCTTTGGCGGCGTAGTAGTGCGGCATGATCGCATTGGGTCGAGTTGAGCCCACCGTGCCGAGGTTGATGATGCGGCCAAAGTCGCGCTGGCGCATGCCGGGTAGTAGCCCGCGAATGAGACGCTGGGCGCTGAGTACATTCTTTTGGTAAGCGTCTAGCCACGCCTCGGTGTTGGCGTCATCCCAGTTGCCGCGATCAGCGGTGCCGTAATTGTTGACCAGAATATCGGGCTGCATAGTTGCATCTGCATCGAGTGCGGCAAGCACCGACTGGGCACCGGCGTCGGTATTGATGTCGCCGGCAATGGGGTGAACATCGACCGTGGTGCCTGCTGAGGTCGCGTTGTCACGTAGCGTGGCCACAGCGGCTTGTGCTTGTTCCGGGGTAAAGCCGTGCAGCACAACCCGTGCGCCTTCAGCGGCCAGGTGGTGCGCGATGATATGTCCGGTGCCGCGGTGAGCGCCGGTGACGAGTGCGGTTTTGCCGTTGAGTTGCAGGTCCATTGGGTGTGATTAGTCGGCTGTGCAGTGATACAAGTCGCTATACTAACCTGCTCATGACCTTTGTTGTTTTCTTGCTTGTGGCGCTGTTGGGCGCGTTTGTCCAGACCGTCACCGGGTTTGCGCTGGGCATGATTTTGATTGCGCTCGCAGCTGGCCTGCAACTGGTTAGCATTCCGGTGCTCACCGCCACGGCCAGTATTCTGTCGCTGGTTAACGTTGGCATGGCGCTGAGCCGCCAATACCAAAATGTACATATGGGGTTTTGGTTGTTGGTGACCCTGGGGCAAGTGCCAGCCATTGGCATTGGCTATGCCCTTATGCTGCTGTTGAACGACGACGCCGCGCTTATATTGCAGTTGCTGCTGGGTGTGTTTGTGCTGGGTGGTAGCCTGAGCATGATGCGCAAAAACCCGGTGATTGAGCACCTAAGCGCAAAGCCGGTGCGGGTAGTCGCCGGTGTTTTTGGTGGTCTGTGTGGCGGTATGTTCTCTGCGTCTGGCCCGGTCATGGGTTGGTTTTTTTATCGCCAGCCGCTGCCTGTTGAGGTGGTTCGGGCCACACTGCTTGCCTGCTTTGGTGTCACAACGTCGGTGCGAACCTTGATTGTCGGGTTTAACGGCGACTTCAACGGCGAGATTTTTCGGCTTGCAGCCGCCTCCATTCCGATGGTGGCACTGGGTACCTGGTTGGGCGGCAAGTACGTTGGGCGTATTGAACCCGAGCAACTGCGGCGCTGGGCCTTTGGACTGCTGACGGTTATGGGGGCGGTCATCACGGTGCGGTCGGTCTGGTTGTTGATGGCCTAGCGGGAATGGCGCTTATTTGAGGGCCAGCGGCTCGTCGTCGAGGGCGGACAGTTGCTCGCGTAATGCCAGAATGTGATCGGCCCAATAGCGGCCACCGTTGAACCAGGGAAAAGCGGGTGGAAACGCGGGGTCGTTCCAGCGTCGGCCGATCCAGGCGGCGTGGTACATCATGCGCATGGTGCGCAGAGCCTCGATCATCGCGAGTTGCGCGGGGTCAAAACTGATGAACGTTTCGTAGGCTTCGATGAGCACGTGTAATTGGCGGGCGCGGTCGTCGTTGTCACCCGACAGCAGCATCCACAGATCTTGAATGGCCGGTCCGCTAACGGTGTCATCGAAGTCGACAAAGTGCGGGACGTCGTCGCGCCACAGTACGTTGCCTAAATGACAGTCGCCGTGCAGCCGAATGTTCTGCGTCGGGGTGGCCATCGCTGCTTCGATGCCCGTGAGCAGGTGGCCGGTGGTGCTTTCGTAAGCGGGTAACAGTTCTTTGGGTATGAAATTGCTGGCCAATAACCAGTTGCGGGACTCTTCGGCCATGCGTCGCCAGTCGAGGGAGGGCCGGGTTTGGTGTTCTGCTGCTTGGCCGGTGGCGTGCATGCGACCGAGTGTTCGGCCCATTATGGCCAGGTTGTGCTCTGATTCGATTTCGGGCGGGTGACCGCCCTGGCGAGGAAACACTGCAAACTGAAAGTCGTTGTATTCGAACAGACTGGTGTTGTTGATACGGGTGGGCGCCACCACCGACAGTTCCGCGTCGAGCAGTTCTTGGGTAAAGGCGTGCTCTTCGTGAATTTGTTCTGAGTTCCAGCGGCCGGGGCGATAGAACTTTGTGACCACAAAGCTCTCGTCGTGCAAGCCAACCTGATACACGCGGTTTTCGAAACTGTTGAGCGCAACCAGGCTGCCGTTGGGTTCGAAGCCCGCGCTTTCCAGTGCATCAAGAATAACGTCTGGGTTCAGCGCGCTATAGGGCGTTGCTGAACTTTCCACAGGGCTGCCGGTGGGAAGGGGGGCGTTGGTCGCGGCTTCTTGGGGGTGCGCTAGATTGCCGGAGACGGGTTCGGCGGGTAGTTCTGTGTCGCCCCAGGAATTGCCAAGGTTGTCGTCGGGTAAGGCGCTATTACCCCAGTTGTCGGGCAGTGGGTCGGCTAGTGGGTCGGCGCTGCCCAGCGTGTTGCCGCGGTTGTCGTCAGAAGTGTCGTCAGAAGTGTCGTCTGGGACATCAGAGTCAGAGGGTGGTTGTTGTTGAGTCACTGGCTCTTTCTCTATTTGTGTCTGGGTGTGTGTTTGGGTGGCTTAGGGTGATTGGCCCCGATTGCCGGAGAGTATCGCACGGGTTGGGCTCCATAAATGAACCTCAGCGGCGCCGGCGGCGCAGAGCGCGGTGGCAAGCTCACGAGCCGTGGCGCCGGTGGTGACAACGTCATCAACAATGGCGACTCGGGCATTGCGCAATTGTGGGTGTGGGCTGGTTGGGATGGAAAAGGCGTTGCGCATATTGGCAGCACGGGCGCTGATATTGAGGGTCTGCTGGCTGCGGGTGGCACGCGTGCGCTGGGCGATGGTAGGGCTCATTGGCAGTTGCAGGCGGTTGCTGAGATGGGTTGCAAGCAGTGCGCTCTGGTTGTGGCCACGCTGCCACTCGCGGCGCCAGTGCAGTGGAACCGGTATCAGCAGGCTGGGCATGCATTGGGTGTGATCGGTGCCATAGCGGGCGAGCACCGCGTCGCCGAGAAGCTCTGCCAGCACTCGTGCTGCCACCGCACCTTTGCGCTGTTTTTGTTGTTGTACCAGAACCGCTGCGCAGTGGGCATAAGCGAGCGGAGCGATGACGGTTGTGATGGGCGAGCGGCGGCCAGCACTCGCGGAGCGCGCGCATTGGCTGCACAAAGTTGCCGTGCGTTGTTGGGGGTTTCTGGTACAGGTATCAGAAATATTTGTGATACCTGTACCAGAAATATTTACCGCAGATTTCGTAGAAACCCCCAATTTCTGCGGCATTTTTTGAGTTTTTTTGTGTTCTGAAAAGCCGCAGATTTCGCAACAGTTTTCCAGCCACGGCAAGTCGTTCTCGCAATAGCAACACAGGTCTCGTTGTCGATGACTGGGCATCAGGCACAGCACACACTGCCCTGGGAAAACCGCCCAGCCCAGTGTTTTTATTAGCGATCGAGCATAAGCCCAAGGTGGACGTGCATTCATTACCGATCCGAAAAATTCGAAATTCGAGAAAACATTTATGTGATAACTGTGAGTGTGAGGTCTTAAACATGCGCTATGTTGGTGCTTTCCAAATACTTACAAAGATTGTGGCGACAAAATTACAAAGACTGTTTTGACAGTCTTACCCGCCCTGTTTAACGTGGACTTTGGCGTCTGATCTATGTCCTTTCAGCAGCCATGCAAGTGCCCTACACAAGCCGTGCGCAAGCCTTGCTCTCGCCGTATAAGACGCCAGTTTTGCCACAGTTATAGACCCAGTTCGGAGCACATTCATGGTCGCGTTTGCCGCACCTCAACGAGACATCGAGTTTCTGCTATTTGACCTTTTTGGCATGGAATCGACCTGGGCCAATACGCCGGCGCTGACTGACATCAACGCTGACCTTGCGCGGGCAGTTGTCAACGAAGGTGGGCGCATTGCCAGCGAAGTGCTGGCGCCTCTGAATCAGAGCGGCGACGAAGAAGGTTGCCATATCGACAATGGTGCCGTCTCAGTACCCAAAGGCTTTGGGGCGGCATTTGGCGAGCTTGCCCAGGGCGGTTGGCTGAGCTTGTCTGGTAACCCAGAGTTTGGTGGCCAAGGCATGCCCAAAACACTGTCGTGCGTGCTTGAAGAGATGTTCTACGGCAGCAACTCGTCGCTGTATCTGTATGGCACGCTCACCGTTGGCGCGGCGATGTGTATTGATGCCCACGGCAGCGAGACGCAAAAACGCGACTATTTGCCAAAGCTTTACTCGGGTGAATGGACGGGCGCGATGGCGCTGACCGAAGCCCACGCCGGTACCGATCTGGGCATCATGCGCACGCGAGCCGAACCCATCAACGACGCAGCAGTTGAAGGCGCTTACGCCATCACCGGCACCAAGATATTTATTTCTAGCGGCGACCACGACATGGCGGACAACATTGTTCACCTGGTGCTCGCCCGCTTGCCCGATGCGCCTGCTGGCAGCAAAGGCATCTCGCTGTTTATCGTGCCGAAGTTTTTGCCCACCAGCGACAATGACTGCGGTGAACGAAACTCGTTTGCAGCAGGCTCTATCGAACACAAGATGGGTATTCGCGGTAGTGCCACCTGCGTCATCAACTACGACGGCGCTACCGGCTTTTTGCTGGGTGAACCCCACCGCGGCCTGGCCGGTATGTTCACAATGATGAACTACGAACGGTTGTCGATTGGTATTCAAGGGCTGGGCTTGTCAGAGCTCGCCTATCAGAACGCGGTCACCTACGCGCGGGACCGATTGCAGGGGCGTTCACCAACCGGTGCACAGAACCCCAATGGCCCGGCAGACTCATTGCTGGTGCACCCCGATGTTCGACGTATGTTGCTGACCGTGCGTGCCTATAACGAAGCCGGACGTGCCTTTGCCCTTTATGTTGGGCAGCAACTTGATCAGGCGAAGTACGCCGAGAGTGCCGAAGACCGCGCCGCTGCGCAGAGTAAGGTTGAATTGTTGACACCTATCGCCAAAGCGTATTTGTCAGACCGCGGCTTTGATTGCACGGTGCTGGCGCAGCAGGTTTTGGGTGGCCACGGCTACATTGGCGAGTGGGGCATGGAACAGATCGTGCGCGATGCGCGCATTGCGCAAATTTACGAAGGCGCCAACGGTGTGCAGGCCCTGGATTTGATTGGACGAAAGATGCTGCGCGATGGCGGGGTAACCGCAATGGCGCTTGTGGCTGAGATGCGTGAGACCCAGGCGCCTGCAGAATTTGCGGCAGGGCTTAGCGCGGCAATTGATTCCTTGGCCCAGGCCACTGAGTCGGTGTTGGCTCGAAGTAAAGACGACCCGGCATTGGCGGGTGCGGTTTCTGTCGACTATTTAGAGCTGTTTGGACTGGTGCTCTACGCCTGGCTCTGGGCCCGTATGGCCGCCAGTGCGCCAGCGGATGAGTTTGGTGACAATAAGCGCCACACCGCCAAGTATTTCTTTGCGCGGGTGTTGCCCCGTCACCTGTCGCTCGCCGCGTCGATTGATGCGGATGCCAGCGCCGTTATGGATCTTCCTAACGACGCGTTCTGAGTGCGGTTTTGAATGGTTGAAGGTTATGTGCCGCTCTGTAGATCAGCTGGGCAAGGGTGGGCGTCGCTGCGCGGGTCGCAGACTTTGATGGAGCGCATATAGAGCGACCACTCGCCCATCTCTTTTTGTGATAACGGCGGCTCGTCGTTTTGCAGCACGTCAGAACGGCGTGCTCTGGATACCACGTAGAAGAAATCTTTACCCTGAATGGCCTTGATCAGTGATACCTCGCTGCGGGCTGAGAGGTTGCTCTTGTTGCAAATCAGCAAGCGCACCGATGTCGGGTAACCGTTCTCCAGACCCGAGTGAATGTTGTTGTGGTTGGAGTCAGTGCATTCGGTTTTGAGCTCTGCGCCCATGGTCTCGAGAAAGGAGATGGGATCAGGTAGAGGCTTGAGTGCGTTGGCTTCGATAAAGATTCGATCGTTCCAGGCGTCTTTGCTTTGACCGGCCGGAACGTACTCTGCCAGCCGAAAGGCTTCACTGGACTGCTCTTCGACGCGCAGCCAAGCCGGTGGCGCTTGCAGCAACAGGGTTTCTTCGGTGGCTGGCGGTGTGGCCGCCCGGGTTGCGCCCTCGACAGATTGCTCAGTGGTGTTGGGTGTGTCTGAGCAGCCAGCCAGTGTGACCAGTCCGGTGAGAAGGAGGAGGGCCGTGCGGTGGATTGTTACGGTCATAGGAAAAACCTCTTTATTGCGGAAAGACCTCTTTATTGAGGGTAAACCTCTTTATTGAGGGTAAACCCAGGGATGCGAAGCCGACAGCCCGCCGTCGACGGGAATGGCCTGGCCGTTGACGTAGGAGGCGGCATCGCTCAGCAGGAAGCAGGCCATCTGGGCGATTTCGGCGGGTTCGCCGTTGCGCGCGGTTGGGTTGATGCGACCAATGCGGTCTTGGGTGCCGCGGGATCTGGCGCGATCAAAAATAGGCTGGGTCATGCCGGTTTCGATCAGGCCAGGGCACACCGCGTTGATGCGTACGCCGGTGTCGTAGAGTTGATAGGCCACGGTTTGGGCGAGGCTGATCACGCCCGCTTTGCTGGCGCTGTAGTCGCTGCCGCCGGCGTTGGCGCGCAGACCGGCAACCGATGCGGTCATTAGAATTGCACCGCCGCCCTGTTTGATGAGTAAGGGGGCCACGTGTTTGACGGCCAAAAACGGGCCAATGGTATTGACCCGCAAGGTGCGTTCCCAGTCGGCAACGTCAAGCTCAAGAACGGGCTTGCCGCCACCGCCGATGCCCGCATTGGCGTACACACCGTCTATGCCGCCAAAGGCGTCGATGCAGGCGGCCACGTAGTTGGCGGCGCCCTCTTCGGTGGCCGCATCGCCAACCACAGCCACTGCCTTGCCGCCGGCTGCGGTAATGCTTTGGACAGTGTCGGTGACTGCGTCGCTCAGATCGACAGCTACCACACTAGCGCCTTCGCTGGCTGCCAGTTGCGCGGTGGCTCGGCCAATGCCGCTGCCGGCACCGGTGATGATCAGGCGCTTGTTCGTGAGTCGAGTCATAGTGCTGTCTGCTTGTCTGGTTAGAGAAGCAATTTAATACACGGTGCTGACCACGTCGCGCACAAAGTTCGCTTTGCCGTCATTGCGAAAGCCTGACAGGTAAGTGACCGGCACACCGGTCGATTCAGGGCCGCAGGACAGTGCTGGTTTGCCGTCAAGCTCGTCGATGCAGGCGTAGCGCTGTTCGGCAACAAAGTATTCGGGGTGTAATAGATAGCTAATGGCCGCGGAGTCCCAGGGGTGGAAGCCGCCATCCTGGGGGAAGGTGGTGGTCCAGTGGTGCACCCAGTCGAGGGAATTCTTGTAGAAGTATTCAGCGGTGGGATTGTTGCGAGTGCGGATGGTTGCAAGGTCGGTTTCGGTGACTTCAACGGTGCTGGTGAGTTCGAAGCCGGCCAGCACTAACGGCAGGTCGGCCCCCAGCAGTGTTGCCATCGCGGGGACGTCGTTTTCAAAATTGAAATCGCGCACTGGACCGGTGTCGCCAATAAAGAACCGATTGCCGGGTGTGCGACCCGCAACAATGATCAGGCTGTTGATGTTGCCCAGCACTTGTGGGAAGTGCTCGACCAGCTGCGCGATGTTGGTGAGCGGGCCGATGGCTGCGATGTCGAGCCGTTGTTGTTGCAGAGCATCCGCCAGAAACTGTACGGCCGGAAGAATGCCTGTGCCGGGCTGGTTTGAACTCGCACCGGCATACACCGGCACACTTGCGCCTTTCAGCTCAACCAGTTCGTTGGCGATGCGGAAGACGTCGGTGTGGGGCGCATTGCCAAACACCGTCGTGATGCCCAGCAGGTCGATGCGATCGACGTTTAATGCCTCGACGATCGCAAAGCCATCGTCGATGTCTCTGGGTCGCCCTTCGTGCCATGCGCCCAGCGCAACGTCGGTGTCGATGATTAGTGGGATGCGGCTCATAGGGCTAAGGCCTTGGTGGTTGTTGGCGGTTTAAGGCGGGCTGGCGAGAACCAGTGCGCGCGCCTGGGTGAGCCACTGGGTTTTGGTGGCGGTGGTAGTGCTTGCGGGTAACGGCAATTGGGCTACCCCCAGCAGCCGGCGAATGAGTTCGATGCCGGCAAAGCCATCAGCGAGTGCGGCGTCGAAGTTTTTTCCGGGTGCGTAATTGGCGATGCTGGTTTTTGCCTGTTCTGGCGACATGCCAGCAAATTGCAAGTGAGCAAGACAGACCCCAACGTCAAATTCGGCAGGACCAACAAAGGCAAACTCAGGATCGATAACGTTGACAATGGGTGCGGTGCCGGAAAGCTCTGCGAGCCAGGACCCCGGGTAGAAGTCGCCGTGTAACAGTACGGGTTCGGAGCGATGGCCGCGCATCCCAACGTATATTTTGCCTAACTCGCTGGCGGCTGTTTTAAGCGCGGTGTCGTTGGCAAATTCGTTGGCAATCTCTGCCAGCTCACCCATCTCCAGGCCGTTGTCGGATTGCAGCGGCAGATCAAAAATATGCGTGTGGTTGAGTTCGCGCATGCACAGGTTGGCAAGCCTTTTGGGTGGGGTTATGGCGTGTAACTCGGACAGCCAGCCCATTAGTGTTGGTAACAGCTGTGGGAGCTGGTTAGCAATGTCGGGTGTTGAATAGGCCGCGCTCAGATCAACGGTGGTGCCTAAATCTTCGAAGGCGAGCAGATGGTTGGGCTGGTCTGCGCCCAGCAGGCGCGGTAATCGAGCCGAGAGTGTCGGGTGGTTTTCGGTGGCCCGGTAAAACGCAGCCTCGGCGGCGCCGCGTTCAATAGGGGCCGGAATGTCGGGGTATTTCGCAACAAAGGGCAGGGCCTGTTTGAGGACAATGCTGCTGTGCTTGGCCTTCGGCCCCTCACAGTCGAACCGCAAGGTTCGATTCATGTTGCCGTCGCCAGGCGGACGCGGGTTTGCAAGTTGAGTGTCGGCTTCTATCCAGCCTAACCCTTGCAGGTGCGACTGGATGGCTTGCAGGTTTACAGGCAATAGTTCGAGCATAGTTAACGAATCGCAACCGGGTTAATAACCGCCTGAACGGCGCCTTCGAACTTGGGTTGTCCGAGTACAAACATAAATTCCCAGGCGGCATCCGCCTGCAGTTCGTGGGTGTTCATGTTTTCGAGAATGTAGATGCCATTTTTGGCCAGCAACTCAGGGTGCACCGGAAACAGTTCGCCTTCGATTTCGCCGGGCAATACTTCGACGGCCCAGCTGTCTGCGCCAACAGCCATTACATCGAGGCTTGCCAGGTATTTGGCGCCGTCAATGCCAAGGCCAGGTTCGCCCGCCATAAAATCTTGTGGCGCGGTATCTGCTTTTGCTAGCCAGCCGGTATGAAACAGCACAACGTCGCCTGAGCCGATTGTTACGCCCTGAGCTTTTACGGCGGCTTTGATCTCAGCACTGTTAAAGGCGGTGCCAGCCGGCAGCATGCCGGTTTCTGTTACGCCCGGCAGGTCGCTGAATTGTTGGGTCATGTCGAGCAGCACGCCGCGGGTCACCATGGGCGGGAGTTTGTGGGTGCCCATTTTTTTGAGACCCGTTGGGTGGACAAAATCAGAGGCTTTGTTGCCGTTGTAGTAAACGTGGTCGATGCCCATATGGCCGAGTCCGTCGATCTGGCTACCGATGCCCATCCAGATGTTCATCAGGTCGTCGTTGCCGGTTGCGCGGTTGGTGCCCAGTGGTGTGCCCATGCCGTCATCGAGTTGCAGAATAGTCATGGAGTATTGACGGGGTGGGTAGGCCGGTGACTTGCTGCCAGTGACCACGCCCAGAGAGTAGGTTTTGCCGGTTTTGATCAAACGCGCGGCCTGTTTCACCTTGTCGGGCGACAGTAGATTCAGCGAACCCAGCTCATCGTCTGGGCCGTATTTTGACGGGTGCCAGCTGTGATCGTCAGCCAGTGCTGGCAGCGCAAGCGTTGCGCTGAGCGCGAAGGCGCCAAATGCGCCTTGAATGGTTGTTTTGCGGATTGCTGGTTTAGCGGCTGCGAATCGCGCCTGGGATTGTCGCTTGTGTGGCATTTTGAGTTCCCCTAGAGATAGTCGTCCTCTCTTATACCAAGTCCGACCACGTTGAGGTCGAAAAGTGCAATTTTGGGGCGGAGTTTTGGGTAGAACTCAGGCGTTACGCAGACGCTCGGGCAGGCGTTGGTAAATGCCCTCAAACGCGCCATTGCTCATGATCACGATGTGGCGTGGCTTAGGCGGCAGTTTGCTGATGCGGTCGATCAGGGCGTCGAGATTGTCGTCGACCGTTGCGGGGACGACACAGTTGGTGGCGACGTCGAAGATGTCCCATTTGATATTGGCGCCGCGAAACCACATTACGTGGTCTGCCGGCGCTGCGCAGGTTTTGAGTTCGTCCTGCAGGGCGCCCAACGACATGGTGTGGGTGCGTGGCTCGATAACGGCAATCACTTCCTCGCCGCCGACCGCGTTGCGTAGCCCCTGCAAGGTGGTGCGAATGGCCGTGGGGTGATGTGCAAAATCGTCGTAAATGCGCGTTTCGCCAACGGTGGCGATCAGCTCCATGCGGCGTTTGACGCCGCCAAACTCACACAGTGCCTCTACGGCGGTTTGCGCCGGGACCCCCGCGTGGCGTGCAGCAGCCGTGGCCGCCAGTGCGTTGTTGACGTTGTGGGTGCCGAGTGAGCTCCAGTTGACGGTGCCAAAATTTTGCTCGTTCAGGCAAATGTCGAACTGGCTGCCGTCACTCGCTGCGTTCTCTACGTGCCAGGTTTCGCCGGTTTCTGCGTCGATGCGTTTGCGCTGGGTGACTTCGCGTCGGGTCATGTTGATGCGACTCACCGGTGTCCAGCAACCCTGCCGAAGCACCTGATTTACCCCCTCGTCGAGCTCTGGTGCGATCACCAGGCCGTTACCTGGAATGGTGCGCATCAGCAAATGAAACTGAGATTGAATCGCCGCCAGATCGTCAAAGATGTCAGCGTGGTCAAATTCGAGGTTGTTGATGATGAGCGTGCGCGGGTGGTAATGCACAAATTTTGAGCGCCGATCGAAGTAGCTGGTGTCGTACTCGTCGGCTTCGACCACAAAGAACGGTGAGTCGCCAAGCCGAGCAGACACTTCAAAGTTGTTTGGTGCGCCGCCGATCAGGAAGCCCGGCTGCATGCCCGCGTACTCCAGTATCCAGGCGATCATGCTGGCCGTGGTGGTTTTGCCGTGGGTTCCAGAGGCCGCAATGACCCAGCGGTTCGAGAGAATCTCACTGCCGAGCCATTCAGCACCAGAGCTAAACGGCAGCCCGTGCTCGAGTACGTATTCAACACCGGGATGCCCCCGGGGTAAGCCGGCATTGCCCAGAATTACAAGGTCGGGCGCGGGTTTGAGCTGGGCCGGATCGAAGCCTTCGAACACTTCTATACGCGCATCAGCCAGCAGGTCGCTCATGGGTGGATAGAGTTTGGTGTCGCTACCGGTGACGGTGTAACCCGCCTCTTTGGCGAGAATGGCCAGGCTGCCCATCAGGGTGCCGCCGATGCCCATAAAATAGAGAGATCTGCTCATTTAGAGAGTGGCTACCTCGGAGAGAGTGACGCAAAAAAGGGCGATGAGAAGGCCGACTCCGATGCCGAAGCCGAGATTGATATTCAACGCCCGGTGCATGATGAAGCCGATGATCGCCACATGCCACAACTGGAAAATCATGGCGACACTTTGTGAGACGTCAAAGGCAAAGGTTTGCTGAGCCACCAGGGCAATACCAAAGATGGTGCTGAGGATCAGGTCGATGCCGAGAATGGCGGTGAACGTGGCCGAAAACCGGTTTAGCTTGTTGCCCAGAAACAGCGCGTAGAACACGCAGGCACCCATGGCGGTGGTCCAAACGACCACGCTGGTGATGACCGCCAGTAGGGTTGGATTGCTGGCCAAAGCGTCGCCAATGAGCAGGAGTAAAACTATCTTGCCTATTACGATGGCGGCAGGGAGCACTTGTGACGTCGGAACCCGCTCTGGGCCTTCGCGCATGAGACAAATGTTCCAGAACAATGAGACGAGGAGCAGCATAATTCGTGCGGGTAATCTGATGAGTTGTGCGCCAAAATTGTCGCACAGATTGCCGGTTGTGATTGTGTGGTGATACTCGCCCTGCTGTCCTCATAGACCCTCTCTAACGACTAAGGATTTCGTTGTATGGCCTCTCGTTCCAAAGCTGCTGCTGCCAAGCCGCAGAACGCCTTCTATGCCCAGTCGGGTGGTGTGACTGCCGTGATAAACGCCAGCGCCTGCGGGGTGATAGAGACCGCGCGCAAATACCCCAAAAAAATTGGCAAGGTGTATGCCGGCCGCAACGGTATTTTGGGAGCGTTGTCAGAAGAGCTGATCGATACCTCAAAAGAATCGGCTGCCACCATCGCCGGGCTACGATCTACGCCCAGCGGGGCCTTTGGCTCGTGCCGGTACAAGCTGCGCTCGCTCGAAGAGAATCGACGCGAGTATGAGCGCTTGATTGAGGTGTTTCGGGCCCACGACATTGGCTACTTCTTCTACAACGGCGGCGGCGACTCCCAGGACACGGCGCACAAGGTGTCGCAAATTGGCAAGCGCATGGGCTACCCCATTACGTGCATTGGTATTCCCAAAACCGTAGACAACGATTTGCCCTACACCGACACCTGCCCCGGCTTTGGTTCGGTGGCCAAGTATGTGGCGGTTGCGACCAAAGAGGCGGCACTTGATGTGGCGTCGATGTGCGAAACCTCTACCAAAGTATTTATTCTTGAAGTGATGGGCCGGCACGCCGGTTGGATCGCTGCTGCGAGTTGCCTTGCACAGGAAGAACCCGGTGATGCGCCCCACATTGTGCTGTTGCCGGAAGTGAATTTTGACGAAAAGAAATTTCTGGCGCGGGTGAAAACCGTTGTTGAGAAATGCGGCTACTGCGTGATTGTTGTTAGCGAAGGCGCGCACTACGCGGATGGTCGATTTGTTGCCGACGCGGGTGGTAAGGATGCGTTTGGGCACACTCAGCTTGGTGGCGTGGCGCCGGTCATCGCCAATATGGTGAAGGCTAAGCACGGCTACAAGTATCACTGGGCGGTTGCGGACTATTTGCAGCGAGCCGGTCGACACATTGCGAGCGGCACCGACGTTAAGCAGGCCTACGCGGTTGGTGAGGCTGCGGTGAAGTTTGCCATTGCTGGCAAGAACGCGATTATGCCCACCATTGTGCGCACCTCAGATGCGCCGTATCGGTGGAAGATTGGTGAAGTGGCGCTGTCGAAAGTGGCTAACGTTGAAAAGCCGATGCCGAAGAAATACATCTCAAAAGACGGCTACGGTATTACGCCTGCAGGTCGTCGTTATCTCGCGCCGTTGATTCAGGGCGAAGACTACCCCGCTTATAAAGCCGGCATGCCAAAGTATGTGCGGTTGAAGAATATTCTGGTGGGTAAGAAGTTGCCGGAGTTTGAGATTCTTTAGGTTATCTCTAGCCCATTTGCGATAGAAAATATCTGTTCCAGTGGGCTTCTGACCCCGGCCGCGCCGTGGTCGATGAGATGCGTATAGAGTTGGGTGGTTTTTAGGTCGCTGTGGCCGAGCTGTTCCTGAATAGTGCGTATGTCTGAGCCACTCATTAGCAGATGAGTGGCAAAAGAGTGCCGCAGCGTGTGGCAGCTGACCCGTTTCTCTAGCCCAGCCACCTGTGCCGCTACTCGGATGGCTTTTTGTATTGTTCGTTCGTGCACATGGTGCCTGCGCGTTTCGCTTGAACGTGGATCGATAGAGACGCGATCGCTTGGAAAGAGAAACTGCCATACCCACTCTGCCGGTGCCCCCGGATACTTTCGCGCCAATGCGTAAGGCATCCAAACGTTAGCCTCGCCATTGGCTTTGTCTTCTTCGTAAACGAAGCGAACGCGCTCCATGTGCGTGCGAATGTACGGAACCAGTGAGTCTGCCAGAGTGACAACGCGGTCTTTAGCGCCCTTGCCGCCGCGGACGGTGATGCAGCGCATGCCAAAATCGAAGTCTTTAATGCGCAAACGCATGCACTCCATAACGCGCAAACCCGAGCCGTACATTAGTGACGCCATTAACCAGTGGTGCCCCCGTAGCGCTTGTAAGAGCCTGGCGACCTCCTGAGTGGTTAGAACCGTGGGCAGGGTTTCAGGTTTTTTGGGCCGGGAGACGGGACCGAGTTGCAGGGGATGGTGTATGACTTCCTTATAGAGAAAGAGCAGGGCAGATAGCGCCTGGTCTTGAGTGGAGGCGGACACGCGGCGCTTCATGGCAAGAAAGGTCAGAAACTCGGTGACGTGCTTTGAGCCGAGATCACGAGGATGCCGCTTGTTGTGAAAGAGAATGAAGCGCCGAATCCAGGCGAGGTAGGCCCGTTCTGTGCGCAAGGAGTAATGCTTGGTACGAATAGCATCGCGTACTTGTACGAGTAGCTTGGGAGGGCTGGAATCGGTAGACATGCAAGGATAATGACGAAGATGTTGAGCTTGGGGCAGGTGAGAGAGACTTGAAAATAAGTGGGATAACGCTGATTTTCAGGTAAGTCGATGACAGTCGTCTTATGCCCTAGAGTAACTACGGCCGACAGTCGTTTTTTCTCAGCTTCAAGGGGTTGAAAGGGAGGGGCTGAGATATTGCGCCTAACCGCCGGGTTTGGATTGCGGCTGGTAGGCGTATATTGGGAGTTAAGCGGCATTTGCTCGACATTGTCGCATCTGGAGATAAGGGGGGAACTGCTCTGATTCCTGTCAGCCAATGCCGTAATAAGGTGGCACAAATCCC
>JALZVT010000033.1 GCA_023300545.1 Pseudomonadales bacterium | reverse complement strand
ACCAACGTATACGTTGGTGTATATAAGAATCCCGTCCTCTAGTGACACATCGGTTTTGTCGCTGGGAGGTTATCTTTACATTGCAGCAACAATCGAACGATGGACCTAAGTGTTAGTCTATTAGGGAATTTATTGATCAAGGATTGAACGCAATGAATCGAGTCTCCCGGATTCTTCGATCTGGCCTTTTCACGTTAGCCCTGTTGCTGTTAACGGCGGCACCTGCGCAGGCCGGCGTGATTCAGATTGATTTTACCGCCAATGTGATAAATGCGGGCGGTCCGCTTGGCGCTCGAGGTGATGCGTTTGTTGGCTTGATCAGAATCGATTTGATCGACTTTCCAGATCGAAGGCCAACGCCCCAAGTTGCCACCTTCGCAGATGGGCCTATCTTCGGCACAGATCTCGGGCTCGCCGACGCAGTTACATTTGACCTCTTTCCTGTGGGCGGCACACCGAGTTTTGATCGAGAAGATTCTGTCGTTGTAGCCATCGAAGACTTACCCGGCGGTGATCGACTGAACGTTTTTGTTCGAACCAACCTTTCACCCGGCGACAGCTTCGACGAGCTTTCGTTTGTGGTTGAGGGTACTTCCGATCTGTTCGCTGGAGCTTTGGCGTTGGACGAGAATCTGGCGGGGATTGAAGCGCTACTATTAAGCTTCGATTTTGATCAAGCCAATCCAGGGCCTGGGTTTAATCTCACCAGCAAGGTTACTTCAAATATTGGCCCGGGCGTTCCGGATTTTTCGAATATTGGCAGCATGGGCTCTAACGAGGAGACCGTTCTTCTCATCAATAGCGCGAGCATCACCCTTCTGCCAGAGGCTATAACCGACGTGCCCGAACCGGGTCAGCTTGGCATGCTTGCCTTCGGTCTGTGGTTGGTTCGAAACAGAGGCGCTCTAAAGCCCACGGCCAGCATTGGCTAACCACGACACGCCAAACTTCTAAGATGACAATAAGGGGAGGGAATCCATTGACGTCCAGGATGAATAGTTTCCAGAGAACAGTCAGTGCATTGTTGCTGACTTGTTGCGCCGTTAGCGGCGCCTCGGCTGATTACAGGCTATTGAGTGAACCGCCCGGTTTCGGGGGCAGAGCTGAAGGCCACTCGTTCGATCCGAAACTGAGCAGGGATGGGAGTGTCCTGTTGTTTTCTTCCAGGGTCGGTGCTTTGGCCAACCCACAACTCATTGTGCGGGAGCTTGATAGCGAGAATCGCTTCGGGCCGCCTACGGTAGTGTTGCCAGAGGCCAACGGGGTGGTGGGTACTGCAGTATTATCTGGCGACGGCAAGTGGATCGGATTTACCAGCAACGCCACTAATTTACATCCCGGGTCCACCGCGACTTTTCCCTTCGGTCTGTTTCTGTTGGAACGGGCGACCGGCGAGATCGAACACATCGCGCTGCAGCCTGAAGAGTCGGCGGTAACTTTTGGGCTCTCGTTCGACGGATCGCATTTGCTGGTAAGCCTCACCGATCGCAGCGATCGCAACCAAACTGTTTATTCTTTGGCGGTCTACGATCGGCGGTCCCGCGAGCTTACCCGGCTCGTGTCTGATTCTGCCCGCGTTCGCGATGCCCGTATTAGCGACGATGGACAAGTTATTGCTCTGACGTTTTCCTCAGATACTGAGCTTGGGTTGCGGTTGATCGAACGCCAAACAGGTCGCCAACAGGTTTTGTTTGCGTCGACGCTCATGACCGTGCAGGCGATCAGTTCTGCTGGCGCGCGTCTGCTGTTGACCCGTACCACCGCAACTGGGTTAACGGAATTGATCCTGCTCGATCGGGCGACAATGACCGTGGAAGTAATTGGTAACGCACAACAGCGGGGTCTGTTGGTTGCCCAAATGAGTGGTGATGGACGTTTTATACTGTTTGTCACGGCAAACGACACTATCGTTGCGGGCGATGTTAACGGCGGGCCCGATTTCTTTTTGTTCGACGCGCAGGAGAATTCGATACAGATGCTCAGACCGCAGCCTGATAATTCGAGCAACTCGGGGCTCGCTTTGAGTGACGATGCTTCGGTCATTGTTGTTGCCAGTGGAGCGTCGAACTTTGTCAGTAACGACACCAACGGTTTTATCGATGTTTTCCGTTTCATTGATGGTCCCGGAGATCAGGCACCGCCAGACTGCGATGACGAATTTCCCCAAGGTATCTGGCGTAGCGAAAGTGGCGTGAGTGTGCAGGTCGCCGGTTCTCCCGGTTGTCGTCTTGGTCCGCAGTTATTGGAGTGGGGTGAACCCACAGATAGCGGCCTGCAGATTCCCGGAATGGGCGATCGCCCTGTTCTCAATCTTTTCCCGGGTTCATCGTTTGAACCTGCGCGCGCGAATCGATTTCTGTTGGATCGCTATCCCCTGGAATCGGGTGGTTACTACTTCGCCACATGGTTCGTCGACCCTGCCACGGGCTATCACGTGGATATGACCTTTGTCGCAAATTCGTCAGCACCAAGGTCTTTTGAGTTACTTGATTTGGTTGTTTCAGAGGATTCGGCGGGTCTACTTAGTCCGCTGAACCGGTTTAGTCCGGTGTATGCGGAATACGCAACACGCTGGGAGTTTGAAGAGGGCGGTACGCCAGCACCGGCGCCAGATCAGATCAGGCTCGCCGGTACGCTCTGGCGTGATCAGAATGGTGATGGAATGCGCGGGACTGATGAGCCCACCCTGGCGGGTCAGAGCGTCGCGCTGTTTCGTTGCGGTGATGCGGACGGCCTCGCGGGTCGCCAGTCTACGGACGGCGGCGGCGCGTACAGTTTCGATGCGCTGCCACCAGCGCAGTTCCAGATTGGAATCACGCTAGCAGCTGGCGAACGCTTTGCGCCTCAGCGACTTGGAGCGGATGGTGAACTGCTTTCGCTCATTCGAGCGGTGAGCATTGGGCCAGACAATCTGTTTACCGGCTTTTCAGACTGCAGGTCGTTTGAGTTCGATCGAGTAGACCTTGATGTTGCGCTGGAGGTGTTGCCATGAATTTAGTTCGTGAACGTCGAGTTTTCGTGCAGCTGCTGGTCGCGGTTTTTGTCGGGTGTTGGGGCCTTGGTGCCCTAGCGGCGTTTGAACGGGTCAGCCCGCAGGGGGGAGTGGATGGTCTTGAACACCACGCATTGGCCGGCGTGCTGAGTGCGGATGGTCAGGTTGCTGCCTGGCGTTACTTTGGGGACCCTATTTCAGTTTACAGCCGCGCAATAGGCACAGCAGAGCCTGCGAAGCGCTGGGTTGCAGGGGTTATCGATGGGGTTGCACTGCTGAACGCAGATGGCAGCAGCCTGTTTGTAGGGGTGAGGCCCGGTGGCGAACCTGCCAAGGTGTTGCGTATCGATCGAACCAGCGGTACTCGTGAGACGATCTATCAAAGCAACGCTGAGGCCCTGTCGGTTGCCGTGCTGGCGTTGTCTGGTGACGGCACGCAACTGCTCTTGCAAGAGACGGCGAGGGACGGAACGAAGAGCTTGCATACTCTAGACATTGACGTTGGCAGTCGCGGCTCAGCACTGCCTGCCAGCGGAGGCATCCTTGCACAAGGGCGACTAGACTTCGCTGGAGAGCAGGCGCTCTATTTGCAAACCGCGGGCGGCGATGACCGTCGGCTGGTGCTGTTAAATCTACAAACTGGCGACGCCGTCACCATCGTGAATGGCACTCAGAACGAATTTGGTCCTATCGACATGAGCGCTGATGGCCGGTTTGTGTCTTTTGTATGGCGCGGTCGGGCACTGGATGCTCAGGATGATAACGGCACCTTAGACGATCTGTATTTGTGGGATGGCGACACTGGCCGGTTGCGGCTATTAACGGCCGGCAGCAACGGCGCAACACCTACGGGTGCAATCAGCGCGGATGGGCGATTTGTTACTTTTGTGTCGAGTGCATCAACACTGGTAGCCGATGACCAGAATGGCGCCGCTGATGTGTTCGTGTTCGATCGGCGAAACGGTTCCGTTCGCAATCTGACGTCAACGGCCGACAGCTACAGCCTTGCGGTAATGCCGTCAGCAAATGGTGGGCAGCTGCTGTTTAGCACTGCAGCTAATAACCTGGTTGACGGCGATGGCAACGGCTTTTTCGATGTGCTGACCGTTCGCAATGACGCAGCAGGCGACCCGCTAGACCCCGATGGGTGTGAACTGCCCTTTGTTGCGGGAATTTGGCGTGGGGAGGGCGCGGCGCGAATTGAACTCACTGGCGAAGGCGAGTGCCTGGGTGACGACCTGTTCAATCTGGGACGTCTGGCTGAAGGTGGTCTGGTGATTGAAACTGACAACGCGATCACAAGAGATCTGCGGTTGTCACCTGGAAATGAACCCGGTGTACCGTTCGACAGCCTCGTGTTTCACCGCAAGGCGTTGAGTGATGGACGTTTTCTGTTTGCGGCGTCGTTTGTGGACGATGCCACGGAGCTGCAGGTGAATATTCGATTCATTGATTCTGCCAGTGAACCACAATCATTCCGCTTGCTGGAGTTACTGGTGACGGGAACGGGCCGATCGCGCGGGCGTGAGACATACGCGGAGCGCGACAATTCATGGCAATTCGAAGCGCAGGATGATCGCCAACTCTTTCGGCTTGCCGGCAGCGTCTTTATCGACGTCAATGATGATGGACTGCTTGATGGCGGTGAAGAGGGGCTGGTGAGTCAATCTATCGGGCTGTACCGCTGCGGTGCTCGTGATGGTCTGGTGAGCTTTCAGGCGAGTGACAGTTTGGGTGGATTCAGTTTTCCGGCCCTGGAGCCTGGCAGTTATCAGTTCTTAGCGCGGCTTGATCCTGAACTCAGATTCTCACGCCAGCGGTTTGCACCCGATGGGACATTGCTTTCGCTGCTGCGCGTGATCAACGTGGACTTCCGTAACAACGGCCTACGCTCTGAAAGCGGCTGGTCAGATTGCGTCCGCTATGACGCGGACGATACCGCTTTGAATATTGGGGTGTTGCAGTGACCGGTTGAAGCGAGGGAGGAGAACCGCGATAACGGACAGGCTAGGGCGCTGTGGTGATCGCAACACTGCTGGCGCCGCGCACTTCCCCCATTGAATCTACCAGCACGACAAAGGCCCGGTTAGTTGCTGGGTCGAGCGGGATCTCGCTGCCGCCGCCTATAACAAAGACGGTGTAGGTGGCGATTTCTTGATTCGCAATGCGGCGTACTGCGGTGCTGGTCGGGCTGGCTAGGCAAGCGCCAGTGGCGGGGTTGGTCTCGCAAATTTGCAAACTGGCCGTGCTGGCCTCACTAATAGCCCCGGCCGCGCTGGTCTCAATTAGTTCGGCGAGATCAAACACAACTCTCGCGGTGAGCTCATCTTCGGCACCAATGTTTATGGTCGAGACCGCAAACGCGGCTGTGCCACCGGTACCGGGCAGCCGCGCGATGCCGGTGTTGCCCTGGGTGACGGCTCCGGTAATGAGGTCTGGCAATGGCAGCCGTGACGAGGCGATCAAGAGGTTGTTAACACCCCGCACCCGCGGTGCATCCGGACTGTTTAAACAACGGTAGTCGAGTTCAATAGTTTGTGTGTCAAATTCGTTGGACTGAAACACGCTGAGGGTGAGTTGCCGCACGCTGTCCGCAGGTATGTCGAACTCACCCCCGAGAGACGAGAACTCGACATCGCCCAGCGGTTCATTGGTAACCGGGTCGTTGACCTGAAAGCCGACGTTCACGAACCCGTTGCCGTCATAGATAACGCTGCAGTGCTCTGCATCAGCGTTGCCTGCGTTGATGATGGAAGTGAAGTAGGTGGCCGGTTCTGTGTTGGTGTCGCGTTCACCAATTGAGCGGCTCAGCGGCAGAATGGCGGAGTGAATGGTGGTGGCCTGAACGATGCGACCTGGCTCCCAGACCGCAATCGAGCCAAACGGAAATTCGTCGGGCACGAAGATGCTTCGAGCCGTAGACCAGCTGGTGTAAAAGCGATTCGTCTGGGGATGAGCGGCCCATCTCGAGCCGGTGGCGTTGCTTTTGCAGTCGGTGCCGGTGCGACGCAGCGTGCCGTCATCGGGATCGATGGCAAAGGCGTTGATGCAGGATGAAAGGGACGGGCTGCCAGCAATGAAGCGGCCGTGGTACGAGGGTACCAACGCGATGTCTTCAGCATCGCTGAGCAAAATCTGAGTACTCCGAAACAGGAAGTTGTCGACAAAATCGATCGGCGTCAGTTCGTCTATCAGCGTCAATGCTCCGGTTGCCCTGTTGCGGCGCAGCGTGTTCAGAAAGCCGCCGCCCCGGTTCACCAGATTGGCTCGCAAGCTGTAGACAAACTCACCATCTGCAGTAACCGCTGTCGCCACCGGTCCTGGGGGGTCTATTGGATTGTCTGGGTTAACCACGAAGAGTGGCGGCAACGTAAAGCGATTCTGCAGAGTGAGATTGCCTGAGGTTGAATCGCGGCGGTACTCAACCAGTTCGGTACTGGAACTTGCCAGTAACGCGGTGTCGTTGTCGATCAGGCGCAGATAGCTCAGCTGATTAGCTCGCGGAATGGGTAAACTGACAAACCCTTGCAGCCGCCCAGTTTCAGGGTCGAGTGAATAGCGACGCAACTCCGCGTTGTCGACCCGCAGATTGGAATCGGCGACGTGGGTACTGACGTACAGAAATTGGTTGTCGGCGCTGATCACCGGGGCGCCAAAGGCAGTGCCCGCAGCAATGACGATCGCTTGCAGTTCAGACAGGCCGCCAGTGGCTGGGTTGCGAATGAGAACGCTAAGTCCGTGCACCACATCATCATTCTCAGATACACCGGCCTGGCGGAAGTTGGCGTAGGCGCGAGTGCCCTCTGCATTGAATTGCTGGATCGACTGGTAGTTGCCAGTGAGCGACGATAGACCGGCTGGTCCGGCCGTGTAGGTTTCGATGAAGAACGGAGAGTTATCACCGTCTGGCTCAAGACCAAACACCGCAATGGTGCCGTCGACGTGGCTTGCGCGTGAGAAATACAGGTGTTTGCCGTCAGGACTCACGATCGGATTGGACGCGGTTTCGAGCACTTCGAACAGCGCCGGATCGCGATTAACGTTCAGTAGGTTTGCGCCGGGGGAAAGCGCTGCGCTGGGCAGCGCGCCGAACAGCAACAACGGGCATAACAGCCCTTGGATAAGCCAGGTCGCTCTAGAACGTGAGATATCAGACAGTGTCATCAGCTATTCCTTGCCAGTCTAACCCTCAATTTCTATCCAGCGGAGCGACAAGTCAAGCGAGCCGCTCCTAACGGCTCCTAAGGAGCCGTGTGTCACCCTGTTCGCGACATATACTCCCCAGACTCCGTATTCACCTTAATCACTTCACCCTGGGCTAAATACTCAGGAATTTGTACCTCAAGCCCACCCGCAAGGGTTGCGGGCTTTGTGCGCTTGGTCACCGAGCCACCTTTCAGTGCCGGTGCGGTCTCAAGAATCTCGAGATCCACTGAAACGGGTAAGGCAATGCCGGCCTCAACCCCGTCGATCAATATCACCGAGATGCCGTTTAGGCCCTCTACGAGATAACCGGTTTGGCCCTCTAGCGCGTCGTTGTTAAACGAATATTGAGTGAAATCTTCATCGTCCATGAACACATACAGTTCGCCATCAAAATAGGAATAGCTGGCGTTGCGGCGCACAAAGTCGACGTCTTCGAACATGTCCTCGCCTTTGAAGGTTTCATCCAAGTTTTGCTTCGACACCACGTCCTGTAGTTTCATTTTGTACAGGGTGTTACTGCCCCGGGAAGACGGCGCACGGGTGTCGATTTTGCGGACCGCGCAAACGCGACCTTTGTAACGCACAATGGCGCCTTTCTTGATGTCACTGGCTCTGGGCACCGGATAACCTCCGAAGGAATGGTTTGAGCCCAGTCAGGGCTCAAGGGAATAGGGGAACGTTGTTGGCACAGGATACCTGCTCGACCAGCTACTCGACCACCTGGACATCTAGCTTATACTCTAGCCTACCCTTACCGTTTCGGAGATTGTAATGATGAACCTGCCAATTACCCTGGTCACTGCCTCTGTGGCCGGCCTGCTGCTCATTTGGTTGAGTGTTCGGGTTGTGCAGTCGAGAGTGAAGGCTGAGGTGCTTATTGGCGAGGGCGAGTCAGAAGAGTTGCTCTACCGTATTCGTACCCACGGCAACTTCAGTGAATATGTCCCGTTGTTTCTCATCATTCTTGGAGCGGTTGAGCTGTCCGGCGGCCACGCTACTCTATTAATGGTGTTCGCTGGCCTCTTCATTGTTGCAAGAATTCTCCATGTATTGGGTATGGGCGCCGAGGCGAATTTGCTCTTCCGCCAGTTGGGTATGGTGGGCACCTTCCTGAGCATCGCGGTGGTGAGTGTGTATGGGCTCTATCTGGGGTTGGTCTAGGCGGTTGGGGTTTAAAGTACGTTCTTGGCCGCGAGGTTACTGCGTTGGAAACCGTGTTTCGCGACGGCCAGTTAGTTCGGGATGAGTCGCTGGTTCGGGTCCGGGTGCGTCGGATGACGCCGTTGTCCTAGTCGCCGGGTGGCGTCGCTGTGTGACTCGCGCAGCGACCTCGCCAGATCGGCGGTCAGTTCACCGATTGATAACCACTCAGATGGGTCGTCTTCTTCTTCAGTAGTTCCAGCGTCGTTGCTAGTGTGATCTGTCGAGGGACAGATCAACTCTAACAGCTCGTCCTGCAGTGAGCGGTGGTTGCGCGCTGCCCGCTGCTGAAGCGCATCTACAACCTGTTCGGGGACGTTTTCAATCGATAGGGTGGGCATACAGAAGCTCCTCAAGGGAGCCACTATATCAGCCGTTACTAACCACAATCGATCACAGTAAGCCCCCTGAGTGGCTGGTAAGCGTTACCACTTACCAATCAGATCGACATAGAACCCGCCACCGTCATAGCCGAGATCGGTCAGATCATCGGTGTAGTCGGTGAAGTTGTAACCCACGCCCAACTTCAGGTGTCCGCCGATATGACGGTAGAGGCCAATGAGTGCGCCGTCACGAGAGTCGTTGAACTCAACGGTCTCCAGATAACGGTACTCAAGCAGGCCATCCCATTTGTGGTTTAAGTGATAGCGCGCTCGGGCTACCGCCAGGTTGACGCCATTGCGGAACCAAGGACCGGTATCGCGATCGATTCGTACTCGACTGCGTCGTGCCGCCAGTTTGGCGCCAAATTCCCAACGCTTGCTCACGTCGTAGAGCACTTCCACAGAACCCACGTGCGACCGCTGATCCGGACGATTCACTGTCTGCTCGGGTGCGACCAAGTCGTACAGATAGGTGTACCTGCTCAGCAGCTGCCAGCGGTCGAAGTTAACGGGTCGGTAGGCAAGGCCAACAGAACCTTCGGTGAAGCGTGCGGCACGCTCGCCGGTAACTTCGTCGTCGGTCTCTGACCAGTTCAGTCGACTCACGGAGCGCCAAGCGTCGTTGAAGCGATACTCAAAGGCACCGGTAAACAACCACTGTTCAAATTCGTTGGCAGCGGTTTCATCAACTCGTCGCTCAAGGGTTGCGCCCAGACGTTGCTGGTCTTTGCTATAGCTCAAGCCAATAGTTGCGGCGCGTCGCTTGGCTGTTTGACCCGTGGTGTCGGTGTCGTTGACCTGCAATGAGGTTGAGACCGACCAGTGGTCATTAAGACCCAAATCAACACCAAACACATCGGTTGCCACACTGTCGTATTGACCGTGTGTCCACTGATGCTCGTTGAACAGCGTTAGGCGATTGCCGAACGACTTGCGTTGGCCCACGGTTGACACTTTGCGGCTACGGCCGAGCGTACGGTCTGAGTCGACACCGTAACTGCCGTAAACCTGATAGTCGTCGGTTAGGTTAAACGTGGCTCCCGCGGTAGAGGCAGCACCCTGACCAAACCCACTTTCCAGATTCAGAGTCAGAGAGTCGTTTGCCTTCCAGTCGATCAAACCGGTGATCGCCTGGCCGCGTGACCCTTCACTAAACTCAACACCTGCGCCAAATCGTTCGCTGAAGGTGCGGTACGCGCCTAGGGTCACGCGCTCGTTGTTTTCATAGCTGCCGCTGTCATCAAGCACGGTCTGTGCCTCGACATAGATCTCGTCGCTGGGGTTGGGCTGGTAGCCGACTCGCGCGCCCAGCAAGGTCGCTTTACCATCCACACCGAGGCCACTTTGATCTGAAAGATCTTCGTAACGGCCTTCGAGAGCGGCGGTAAACTTGTCACCAATCTTGGCGTTGCCCTGCACACTCAGCGTAAGGTCTTTCGACTGCCCTTCGCGTTCGAACTCATTCGCATGGGCAATTACGTCTAGCCGATCATTCAGGCGAATATTGGCTTCTACACCAACGTCCTGAGTGTCTGTCAGTTCGCTCGATTCGCGGCTCGATGAGAAGCCTTGCTCACGATCTTTATACCAAGCGCGAACCTTGCCGCGATCGGCCTGACCAAAGTCAGCCAGATCTATCTGAGCTTCAGCGCCCCAGGCGCGTCCAGACACATCAGCGCCAGTGGGGGCGATGTTCTCAAACGACAGCCCACCGTCGGTTGAACGCTGGCTTGACGCAGCAACGGCGTCCGATTCAGCCACTTCGAGCTTGAGGTAGGTGCCAGCGCTCTTGCGCAGCGTCAAATCCAAACCTCGAAGCTCGTAGTCGTCACCCGAACGGGCCTCACGCACATAAGTACCACCCAGGCCAAGACTGTCTGTTATCCAGGCTGTACCGGCGGCGCCTACTGTGAGGTCGTCGGCGTCAAAGTCGCGCGCAATGTATTCGAAGTCGGCCAGTAGGAAGACATCATCACCTTCCAGCGAGTCGTCTCGAATGATATTCGCAAAGTGATCCCGCGAAATCATGCTGAGTGGTCGGTTCAAAATGATACGACCCTGGAACTGATCGAACTGATAGTCCTTGCCGGGCTGTAACGTGATGGTTTCCACCACCTGCAGCGTGCCTCGACGACGCACTTCAACCCAAACCTTTTCGCTGCCGCGTACCACGTCAGTGTGGTCTAGGTAATACAGCGAACCACCAGTTGCCGTGAATTCGTTGTGCGCAGCAACGGTTTGTGGCTCTGACAGGAAAACCTCGCCAGAGAAGCGCGAATCGTTGTGTTTGGTGTAGCTGGGCATCTGGTAAACCAGCTGGGCGCCATAGAGCGAGCGGTTGTATTGCGCAAACTCGTTGGCGGTCAGGCCGGTATTAAAGTTGCCCCACAGTGCCTTCGACTTATCCCAGTCAACTCGCACATAGAAAGCTCCCTGAGAATCAGTGTCAGAGCGTAGGGTGCTGTCATCACCATATACCGGGTAATACTGGTCAGGCTCGAGCCGGCGAAAGATGCTGGTTGGGTCTTTGGCTTTGATGTTGTCGCCTAAGTTATTCAGCTCGTCTTCGGTGGTGTCGAGTTGCGCCGTAATCAGATAGCGGCCTTTGACCTTGCCTTTCAGGTAGAACGCGAGGCGGCCTGAGGTATAGGTGTCGCTACTGAAGCGATCGTCAGCCTGAAGGGTTTCTACCGCCCCGTCGATGTCCGTGGCACCAAAGGTCAGGTTGGCAAGGCCAACCATGAACATATAGGAGTCACCAATCGCCAGATTCAGTTCGCGTTCTAGCGAGGTTGGCCCCTGGCCGATGCCGTTGTTGAGTCGCACCGGAACCTTGTAGTTGCCCGGTGGCAAGTGGGCCTCTAAAACAAAGGCACCTTGCGCGTCGAGCAGTACGGGTTCGGAATCAACGGTCAACGAATGTCGGGCGTCGATATCGTGGCCGACAATACGGATTCTGCCCGCAGGCACTGGCACGGTCTGTTGCTCGAGATCGTTCTGGCCAAATATACCTTCTGGGCCAATGGCGCGACGGTCTGCACTGATCCGGTTTGGCGTAACCACCTGAAAGCTCCGCGCTCTCGTCACATCACGGAAGCCCTTAGCGTTTTCTGCGATCAGGCGGTATTGATAGACCCCGCCAGGCGTCAGTTCAGACACCGGCAAGCGCAAGGTTTTCAATACATCGAAGCGATGTTCGACAGATACGGTGTCGGTGAACAGCGGTCGCGCGAAGGTGTGGTCGTGATCCGCAAACACCTCAAGCGTGAGCTGCTTGAGATACGCAGGGTAGTTTGTGTACGCGTGTACGAGCATTGAACCGTCTTGTGGGCTGACGGTGGTGTATTCACTCACCAGAGCCAGTCGTGGGTCGGCCAGCGACTGGTCGTCGGTTGCTCGTACCACGCCACTTTTCTGTATGGCATCGCTTGACACAACCGCTACACGCCGAACCGTCTCAGAGACCACTTCCATGCGCTCGTCGTCGTACAGCAAGTCAATCTCAACCCGGCGATTTTGTGCCCGGCCTTCTGGGGTGTCGTTGCTGGCCAAGGGTTGATCTTCGCCGAAGCCGATGATTTCCACTTGCTCGGTGGTTAGATCGAGTTGGCTGGCAACAAAAAATGCACTTTCTCGCGCGCGGTATTCAGCCAGTCCACGGTTGTCGCCATAGATGGCCTTCGACCCAGCGCCGAGGCGTTCGTTGTCGGTATGGCCACTAAAGCGTACGCGTACGTTCTTCTTGCCAGCTACTGCTTCAAGCTGGTCTCGGAGCTCATTCAGTTGCTCTTCGGAAATTGCATGTTTACCAGACGCAAAGCGGACTTCGGAAACGCGACTACTCACGGTTTCAGTTACCTTTTGCAGGCGCGAAACGCTCTGCTGGACGCCGTTGCTCGACCCAACAAGGGTAGGGGCATTGCCGCTGGCGTTGGCTTCTGCTTCAGCCGTGGTCGCCGGTCGTGTTTCCTCAACAATTCGAACATCGTCGTAGTTGATCACAATCTCGACTCGGCGGTTTTCTGCACGCCCATCCTGGGTGTCGTTGCTGGCAACCGGCATGTCGGCGCCGAAGCCGCGGGCGTTGTTGAGCTCTTGTTGCAGACCGAGTTTCTCAATGACATAGGCCGCCGTTTCCCGGGCTCGATGCTCGGATAAACCATAGTTGTCGCCATAGCGTTTCTGCGAGCGAGCGCCGAGACTTTCGTTGTCGGTGTGTCCCAGAAATTCCAGACGGACGTTTTTCTTGTCTTTTACCGCCGCGAGTTTCTCCCGCAGCGTTTCGATCTGGGCATCAGAAATGCTGTGCTTGCCGCTGGCAAAGCGCACGATGGCGGCCTGTTCGCTGATCGGCTCAACAATTTCTCGCTGTGTGGTCACCATTGGAGGTGTCACGGGGCGAAGGTCGGTGAGCTTTTGCGCGTTCTGCAGGTTGACGCCAAAATCGATATCGCTCATCAAACTTTGCGTTAGGCGTTCTACCCGGGGGTTTTCTGTGGTCATCACACTCCCGTCAGGCAGACTCGCCGTATCCAGTTTGACGATGTAGTTGCTACCAATATCCCATTTGACGTTATCAATAGCTTCTATGTGATAGCGACCGTGCTCATCGGTTTCGATGATCAAGCCCTCAACGGTTGCCAGACGCACACCACCCAGGCCTTCTTCCTGAATACCATGGTTAGTGATGGTTAGTTGGTTACCCGTGAGGCGAACACGCAGATCTTGACCTGTTAGTCCGCGTTTTTTCTGGCCGAAGTGATCCGAATCGACTCTGCCGTCGCGAGAGATAATCAGTCGAGTGCCTTCATCGCTCACCAGATACAGTGGTTCGTTGTTGGTCCAGTTGTCGATGACAATACCCGACAGGGTGGCTTGAGCCAGGTTGCGTGAGTCGCTGGCGCGTCCGGCCAGATCACCCAGTTTTCTGCGGTTCTTGCCATAAGGTCCGCCATATAGTCGCAGATCGCGAGCCCATGCACTGTCTTGCCAGCCATCGCTGTCGCGGTCATTCCAGACTTTACCTACGATGCGAGTGATGTTGACCAATGGATCGGCAACAACCTCAACCTGGGCACTTGCCTGGTTCGAGCCATCAGCGCCGCGAATTCTGGCCACGGCAGTATTGACGTAGGTGCCCTGGACAATACCGGCACCAGATCGCAACAGGTACGTGATCTGAACTTCTTCATTAGTTTCCATGCGGCCCACTTCAAAAGTGACCGGACGAGTACCGGTAGCGACAACGGGCGACTTGATGCCCGCTCGAATTATTTGCGCTGATTCTTCGACGTACGCGAAGCCAGGTGGAATTTGGTCGTCAATCGTGACGTCTGTCAGGAAGAAGGTTTCGTTGTTGGTCAGCGTCAGCGTGTACGCGACAAAGTCGCCCACAATAACGGTATCGTCTACTGCTGCTTTGCCAAGCGTAATGCTGCCGCCATCGCCGGCACACCCGGTGAGTGGAATGTTGTTCAAAAGAACATCCGGGTCGCCGCTGTCGAAATCAAGCTGCAGGTAGTAAGGCGTGTTGGTCGCCGCTGTAAAGTCGGCTAGAACATTTGTGTTAGCAAACTCGCTGCTGCCCAAAATTACGGGGTTACTGCCAACTGAGGAGACATCAAGCACGCCTGAAGGCAACCGATCATTACTCAGTTCACCGCGACTTGGCAGCTCTGCCACCACAATTTCGTAGATGCCCGGTGTGCCGTCGTAGAAGAACCGGTAAGCACCATCGCTGCCGTTCTGAGTGAGGGTAACGCCATTGGCGGTGCCTACAGCCGAGGTGATAGCGCCACTTGGGGTGCGCACTTCGATTCGACCACCGGTCAAAATTTCACCGTTGTCTTCACAGTAGAAGTAACCCATCGGATCAAAATCTTGGGCATCGGGAATGCCGTCACCGTCGCGATCGCCGGTTTCTAGGTCGTCGGGTACGCCATCGCCGTCTGAATCTGCAGAGATGACGGTGATAGAGGCCTGAGAATCGATCGCTGCTGTTTCAGCGGTGACAAGCTGCGCTGTGTTAGTGGTGCCTGGTGCACCCGTTGCATTGGAAAACCGGACATTAATGGTTACGGTCGCCGTGGCGCCAATACCGAGCTGCACGTCACCCGCAAGCAGAGCTGTGTCGGCGATGCCATTGAAGCCGCTGTTGTTAGAACCTGGGCCACTAAAGCCGGCCGTCGCAACAATTGGTGTGCCCACGATGGTGGCGGGCGCTAGTGCAGTCGCCAGATCATCGCTCAGCGCAATGTTTGTGAGTGGTACGGTGCCGGTATTACGCACCATGAGCGTGTAAGTCACGTCGTACAGCGGACCTGACACATTCAACGGTATCGTCGCGCTCTTCGTCAGAGCGGCGCTTGGTATTTCGATCGGCGTCGGGTCGTCTGAGCTACCGGTGTCACCCGGTGCGCCAGGGTTGGTGCCGTCCGGATCAGAACCCGAGTCAGACATGTCGATATTGATCGGATCGCCACCGGGTGTGTTTGCAACACTCGCCTGGGCCTGATTGAGGAACGGGGGTGTGCCACCGGTGAAGTCAACGATCACCGTGAAGCGCAACGTTTCTCTTTGGCCGATGGCCAGCGAATCGCTACCAGATAGCAACGCCAGATTCACAATACCGTCGAAGTTATTCGCGGGTGTTAGTGCACCGGTTGATAGGCTGCCCTGTTTCACAAACGCGCTTGCGACCGAGGGAAAGGCGCTAACAAGGTTGTCGGTGACCTGAAGATTGGTTGCGGTCTCTGTCGTTGACAGGTTAGCAACGACCAGCTCGTAGTCGATTTCATACTGGCTGCCTTGCAGCTGACGGAATTCGCTAACCGCTTTGGCGATGCCAATTTCTTGCGGCGGTAGTTGAAAGATGTTCGGGTCGTCTTCGCCGGGTTCTGAGGCATTGCCGTTGCCGTTGTTGTCAGGATTGGAGCCTGCGTCAGATGCATCACTGGCGATGGCTGGACCGCCCACCGTGTTTGAACTGGTGGCGTTGGCCTGATTGGTGAACGGACCATTGAAGCCGCCAGTGTCGACGCGAATCAACAGACGAACACTCTCGCTGGCTCCGGGGGCCAGAGTATCGCTGCCTGCTAGCAGGTTCGTGTTGTTACGGCCGTTGTAACCGGCATTCAGAGTGAGCAGGGGTCCGACGCTGGTGCTTGATAACGACCAGCTGCTGGTTCCGGTAAAGGTCGCGGCAAGGTCTTCTACGATCTGTAGATTGGTTGCGTTCTGGGTCGCGCTGAGGTTTTTAAGCTGAAGCTCAAAACGCACATCGAACACCGTTGGCGAGACTTTGATCACCTCTACCAGATCTTTGGCCAAACCGATGGCCTGTGGATCTAACACGACTGGAGTTGGGTCATCGGTTGTCCCGGTGTCACCGGGAGAACCGCTGTTGTCACCAAGTGGGTCGGTGCCATCGTCAGAGCTGTCGGTCACAATCGCTGGGCCGCCGGGCGAGTTTGCGGCGCTCGCAGTGGCGCTGTTTAGGAACGTACCGGTCTGGTTGCCAAAATCGACAGTGACGTGGAAGTTCACTGTGGCTTGAGCGCCAACAGCCAGAGTTTCGTGACCGATTAATAAGTTGGTATCGCTCTGGCCGTTAAAGGCAGAGTTCGCAACCGTCAACCCGCCACTGACAGTGGGAGCGGAAGAGACGGTGATACTGGTAACGCCTGGGAAGGTTAGGTTCAGATCGTCGCTAATCTGGACGTTGGTGGCTGGCTCGGTTTTAGAGCTGTTGGCAATGACCAGCTGGTAGCCTATTTCGTAGGTGGTGGGCCCAATTTGCTGCAGCTCTACCAACTGCTTGGCGAGTGCAACTTGCTGCGGAGGCAGTTGGAAGACTGTGGGGTCATTTTCTGGATCGCCCGCCACTGTGCCGCCGCCGTTTCCGTCGCCGCTGGCGTCGGGGTTGGTGCCGTCATCAGATAAGTCTGTCGAAACCGCCGCGCCGCCAGGTGTTGCTGCACTGGTGGCAATCACCTGGTTGGA
The DNA here is from genome assembly GCA_023300545.1 of Pseudomonadales bacterium. Classification (GTDB taxonomy): domain Bacteria; phylum Pseudomonadota; class Gammaproteobacteria; order Pseudomonadales; family Azotimanducaceae; genus JALZVT01. The sequence goes on along the minus strand of JALZVT010000033.1, from coordinate 18,331 downwards.
ATAGGGGCCTAGAAAACCAGCCGTGTTGACGCGGACAAGAACCTGTACCGCCTCAGATTGGCCTACGCTCAAGGTGTCGGTGCCAAGTAATAGATTGGTATCGCCGGCGCCATCGAAGGTGGGGTTCAGAGACAGGTTTGGTGCTGTTACGGTCTGTACAGTAAACGACGCTGCCTCGTTAAAGGTGGCGGCTAGATCTTCGTGCAATTGCACGTTGGTGGCTGACACGTCAGAACTGAGGTTGCTTACCACCAGGTTAAAGATCACATCAAAATTGTGGTTGCTGATCTCAACCACTTCGCCGAGATCTTTTGCGACACCAATAGACTGTGGCGCAGGTTTGAACGGCGTCGGGTCGCTAAAGCTGCCGGTGTCATTGCTAGAGCCGGCGTTTGACGTGCTGGGATCGGTGCCATCATCCGAATTATCGCTGGTGATCGGTGGACCATCGGCAGTGTTTGAAGCGGTTGCGATCGCGGAATTGTTGAACGGGCCATTATCAAGAATGCCGTCCAGATCAACTTGAACCGTGAAGCTAATGGTTGCGTTTGCGCCAATGGCCAGGCTTTCGCTGCCGCTCAGCAAGTTCTGTTCGGTGGCGCCATCAAAGCCTGGGTTGACGGCCGTGAGGCCACCGGTGATGGCAGGACCAGAAATGACGCTGATAGAGGTTGCACCCGGAAAAGTGGTCAGCAGGCTGTCTTTTACCTGTACGTTGGTTGCGGGCAGGTCAGGAGATTCGTTGCGCACGACCAGAGCGTATTCCAGGTCGTAGCGGGTTGGGCCTGACTGAGTGGCAGACACGAGTTGCTTTGCCAATCCCAGTTGCTGGGGTGGCAGGTAAAAGACCGTCGGGTCGTTTTCATCCGGACCACCGGCGCTGCCGTCGCCATTGCTATCGACACTGTCACCATCATCTGAGGCGTCACTTGCGGTAGGTGTGCCTCCGGGTGAATCTGCTGTGGTGACTGTGGCCTGGTTGCTGAAGGGGCCATTGTTGCCGCCGGTTGCGACATCGAGAGTCAGGCTGATGCTGGCTGAACCCAGTGGTGCTAGATTGTCGCTGCCGGCCAGCATTGCGGTATCAGCACTGCCATCAAAGCCAGGGTTGGCAGTCAGGCCAGCGCCCGTCAGTGTGACGTTGCTGTAGGTAACTGGAGCAGGAAAGCTAAGCGCCAGGTTGTCCGTTAACTGCAGGTTGGTCGCTGACTCTGCGGCACTGAGGTTGGTGACCAGAAAATCAAAGGTAACCCGGAACACATTGCTGCCAAGATCGACAACGCTGGTTAGACTTTTGGCGGCACCAATAAGTGGAATCATTAGAGGGGTAGGGTCGTCTTCGTCTGTTCCACCTGCGTTGCGGTCGCTGTCTGGATCAGGATTGGTGCCATCATCAGACAGATCAGTCACTCCGTCTTTATCGTCAGTAACGTCGTCATCGATCGGATCTGCGATCACAAGGGCTTGGTTGTTGAAGGGTTCCATGGCCATGTCAGGGAAGAACCTCAGGCCAACGCTAAGCGTTATGGACTCACCCGGTGCCAGCGAGCCATTGGCGGCCACGTCCAGTAATTCGAGCGTGGGCGCGGCGCCTGTAAAGGTGGCCTGTGGGCTGAGCGGATCAAGCGAGTTGACCACAATGCTGGGGGCCTGATTGACAACAAACTCACCAGGCTGATCCACGTCGGCCTCGGTGGCGGCTACTCTGCCAAAGGGTGCGGTGAGATCGTCAGTAAGTTGCACATCGTGCAGTGGCAAACCACCCAGGTTAGTAATAACCAGGCTATAAACTACGTCGTAGGTGCCATTGCCGACGGCGGTTGCCGAGGTGACTGTTTTAGCGGTACCAATGGCTGGAGACAGAGTTGCCGGGGTCGGGTCACTTTCGTTTGCGCCGCCCGCGTCGCCACTGTCATCGGTGTCCGTCTCTGTGCCGTCATCGGAGGTGTCTGTTGCGCTATTACCGCCGGCAGTACCGCCAGTGGTTTGGGCGCTATTCTCGTAAACACCAATGCCGTTACCTTGATCGACAACGGTATCCACTTGAACCGTTACGCTGATAACCGCCGATTCGCCAACAGGCAGCGTGTTGCTGGCTGCTGCGTTTATAAGATCATTGTTTGCAACTGTGCCGGTGTTGCCGGTGGAGCCTGAGAAGTCTGGATTGGGTGCCAACGTGCCAGTGGCAGGCGGGCTCTCAATCGAAGGGGCGCTGGCAATACTGTAGTTGCCTGCGCCAAAGGTGGTGTCGAGATCATCAATCACCGACAGGCTGTTGAACGCCGTATCACCCAGATTTTCGACTAGAAAATGGTAAGTAATCTGGTTGCCGTCAATGGCATTCACAGATTTGGCGAGACCAATAGCGGGTGATTCGATAACCCGCGTTGTGGCAAAGGGCGAGCGCGGCCGCAACGTAATGCCGTCTGCCATGCCTTGGGCTTGGTTGGTGTAAATGTTGCCCCCAAAATTTGTGGAAGGCTGCAGTCGAAAGCTGAAGGAGCGGGCGGTTGCAGGGGGCAGTGGTTGACTGTCAACCAAACGCAAGGCTGTCACCTGGGAGGTGTTGGCCGGGCAGGCTGAGCTTGAGCCGCCAATGGTTGGGGCGGCCGAAGGATTAACCGCGTTTGTGGCACCTGCTTGGCACCAGTTTACGGAACCAGTTGTAAGATCGTGAACGGGATCACCTGGGTCTGTGACCATGCCGACAGGGTTGTCTTTGGTGTAGTAGAACGTGCCTGAGGTGCTTTGCCCTGTCACGTTTTCAAGCGCGTAGGTGCCCTGGAACGCGGTAGCCGGAATTCGACCATCGCCGACAAAGGGCAACACATCGATCAGTTGCATTTCATTAAAGGCGATGGTTGTCGAGTTTAGGTATTCCACTGTATAGACAAATGGGCTGTCTCGGTTCACCTGGGTCAGGTCAACGGTTTTTCCCATCAACATAGAGGCAGGTGCAACAACAGTGACGTTGCGTGTATCACCACGTTGTTCAGGACTTGAAATGTCGGTGGGTGCGTCGATGCGCGCCACGTTTTCGAGCAGGGTTCCGTTGGGGGTTGCGAGTGGTGTACGAACGGTGAGCTGAATCGGTTCGATCGCCGTGTTGGTTGAAATCTGGCCTAACGGCCAGGTCAGTGTTTGCCCGCTAGCGATAGTGCCGGAGACGTTGGGTTCAAATACAGAGCCCCCTTGGGTTGCTGAGTTGGGGATGTATTCGAACATTGGCGGCAAGACGTCGACAATGTCGACGTTGTCTTGTATCGCGCCGCTTTGGGAGACAAAAGACGGGGTCAATTCGAAGATAACAGAGCCACCAGACGACATGGTGTTCACCAGATCGTTGGGTACTGTTCGCTTTTGGGTGCGAGCCAGTGAGCGAGTGAGATAGAGGCGGTCACCACAGGAATTGGTTGTGTGTGCCGGCGCCGGGTGCGCGCCGGAGTTATAGCGGCAATCGCGCCAGTCGGGTTCGATCTCGTCGTTTCTATAAGAACCCCAGCTTTCCAGCAATGAACCATTTGGGGCGCCGTTCTCCGGCAATGCCTGCAGGTTAGTCGCCAGAGCTGTTGCTTGTCCGGACCCCAGTGGTGTCAAGCGGCGCATTCGAACTTTGGTAATCGCGCCCGCGGCGCGTGCGGCGGTAGTGGTTGGGTGCCAGGCAGCTGCGGGTGCTCCACACTCGGCAGCAATTTCTGTTCCTGCGGCGGCGCCAGTGGCCGGCGGCCAGGCCGGGCTAACGTAGCCAACACCGTACTCAATGACGTAATCGGTGCCCTGTGTGCCGCAGGTGCTGACACAGTGTGCGCCGACGCCCGGCTGGTAATCAGCAACCTCAAACAAGCTGGAATCAATGACAGTGCAGTTTTGTTGGTTGGTGATCTCGCCAAAGCCACCATTTCTATAGAAGGTGTAGCTGCCGAAGGGCTGTTCTGGTTGTACTGAGGCGTCTCCAGACCAGACTGCGCTGCCGGTTGTGGGGGCATCGAGCCAAGTTGCATTTGGGCCTGCTGAGTTAGTTGCGGAACAAAAAGGGTGCGGCGCCACTTGGGGAACGGAGCAGCGGTAGGTATGACTGAAGCTGCCGGCTCCTTCGACAAAGGTGCGGCTGTGTTGGTTGTCAGATTTGTCCTCGGTAGTGGCATCAAGGCCGTCGTCACCGGCGATTTGATCATCGCCGATAAAGTTGGTCTGGTTGCTGATGCTGGTGGGTTGGAAACCAAGCATGGTGTTAGTGGCCGCAACACTACCCCCTGAGGCATCAAAGTCATCTCTGGGGATGTGTATGCGAACGGTGCCATAAGCGGCAATGCGACGATCACCTGGGAGGGGGGAATTGTTGCGTCCTTGAGTGGGGAAGTGGCTGAGCGATAAATCTGCGCCGGAGTGAGTTACCGTGACGCTACCGGTGGCGGTGGGCCCGGTGTTGCTGCAACTGTTGGTGCCGGCATTGAGCACACTCGAATTGGGGTCGGCCGCATTGAACGTGGAGCTTGGATAGGACGCGGAGGTACCCTGACTCACGTTGCACGTCACGACAAAGGTATTGGGTGAGATGCCGCTGAGGTCTTCGGTGAAGGTGATGGGTTGAACCACCATCTCGTTGCCAAGCAGCGGATCGGGGTCGTCACTCGTATTGCCGTTGGTGTCGTGCTGCCAGGTTTCGAGCCAGTAGGTGTACCAGACTGACATACCCAGAATGCCCTGCACGGTTTCGGCGCGCGAGGTCAACAGCGTCTTGCGCAGGTTCATGCGCGGTGCTGAGGTAATAGCGACATCAGGTACTGCTTTCAGGTCATCAACAATTTCGGTGGAAGCGAGGCCGTTAAATGAGGCTGATGCCAGTCCCGAGGTGATACCGTTCGGATTACTGCCTAAGGCGCGGGCAACAAAGCTGAGGTCTTCAGCATAGGCCGACTGAAAGCCAAGCTCACAAACCAGCAGCGATGGACTGCCAGCGCTGCCGTCGCCGCTAAGAATCGAGGTCAAGGGATTACATTGGGGGGGCAGAGAGTCCCAAACGAGACCCGGCTTGAGTTCGGTGGTGAGTGTGACTTCGTCGCCGGGTGGGTCCACCTGCACCGCAAATAGATAGATCACGCCATCATTGTTTCGCAACAGATCATCATTGGCGTCAAAATCGCAACCGTTTGAAGGATTGGCAGGACAGAGGTCATCGCCCACGATGTTGAGTGGGCCAATAGTGCCACCGGTGTCGCCACGGCTCACTTCAAAGGTGGTGGGCGCCGCAAACGCCATTCCACCGGACAGTGAAACAGAGAAGAGTCCAAGAATTGCGCGCGTAACCAGGCGTCGAGCAGATCGACCAACCATCGAAATAGTCCTTTCATCAAATGTTTGCGATGGGCGAGGGAAGCCGCCCACATGAATGGGTACGTATTTTGCTGAAAGGCGTTTTTTCGGGTGTGACTTGATTCTCAGAGAATCAGCTTGTGTCCTGACATTTTACGTTCTAGAAAATTACGGTTTTCGGGTTGCCGTATTTTCGTCGTGGAATAGGAAAGTTAGGCTAGGCGTTCCTGCCAAATATCTGTCGGCTGTGATGTACCGAGTAGGTAAAGGAGTAGTGCGCGAATTGCATTTGCGCAATGGCAGCAGTTGATTGCGTCATTCGCCGCCGTGCCAAACCCCGGTTTGTACGATGGGCGACGTTTTTTTCGATCTGGATCAAGCAGTTTCCGGCGTCGAGCGGGATAGCCATAACTATCGCATCACCAAGTGGTGTGCCTTGCTTATGAGTGCGGCGCTATATCGACGCCTATCTCGGCAACCTCGACCTCACTAATTATTCCGCTGAATGTGCCAATGGCGACAGCAGAAAGTGTCCGTGTGCTACAGCCACGGGCTTGTCCCGGGCTTGTTGCCACAGTTCAACCCGCACGTTAGCCACTCGACGACCCTGGCGAGTGACATGGGCACGGCCGTACAGATCTTGGGCACGCGCGGAACGCAGGTAATCGATCGACAGATCAATCGTTTTTGGCAGGCGCTCAAGTTCTGTAGCCCGCAGAAGCTGCATCACCGCGGTCAGTTCCAGCATTGAGCCAAGAACGCCACCGTGAATAGCGGGCAAGTTTTGATTGCCAATGAGTTCATCGCGAAAAGGCAGTACGGTGGTGAGCTCGTCGCCTTTGCTGTCTATACGTAGCTGCAAGTGGCGAGCGTACGGAATGGCGTCAGCAACAGCCTGCAGGTTGTTTGCTTCACCGCGTTGGCGCAGTTGTTCTAAAATTTTCATGATCGTGGTGTGCTCGCAGTGCCGAGCATAAAGGCGCCTACAGCGCTGGCAACAGGTTGCTCAATGCTGTCGGTGTAGGCGGTTGCTCGAACGAAGGCGACGTTGTGGGTGAGACGGTAGCAGTGCGCCTGGGCGTACAGGTCTTTGCCGGGCTCGGCGGCAGACATGTAATCAATGCGCAGGTCGAGTGTGGCAATTGCACCGTCTTCCGCGCGTCCGGATTCGATTCTGGCCAGGTGCACGGCGCGGCCACAGGCGTTGTCTAGCATCGCCGTGATAACCCCGCCATGAATAACGCCCGTATCCGGGTCACCAACCAGATGCTCGGCATAGGGCGTACGCATTTTTAGATGGCCTTGTTCGGCTTCGAGAAACTCGAAGCCGAGGGACTGGCCAAACGGCGGGTTCGTAGATAGTGGGTCATTGTTCATAGCCAGGCGTTCCTAGAATCCGTACAGCGCCTTTAAGTGCGCTCTAAAGCCGGGCTGATCGGCGGCGGCGTCTGCGCGAATGGTTTTCACGTGTTCACGTTCTTCCATGCGATCGCAGTAGGCGTTTAGGCCGGGAACATCAGCAAGTGGGTCACGACCCATAAAGCGTTTGCCAACACCGCGAACGATGGGCAGGTTCAAAATGGCGGCGATATCTGCAAGGGAGAACTCATCGCCATAGGCAAAGTGCTCAAAGCTTGAGAGTTTTGCCAGAGCAACCACCGCCTTGTTTAGGCCAGCCTCAACGTCTTTTAAAACGGCAGGGTCTGGTTCGGTATTGCCCAACAGATTAGGAATGAGTCGGCGTGCAACGAGCTCAAAGTACAGCTCGATGAATTGTGCCAGTTCTTGCACCTTGGCTATGCCGAAGGGTGTGTTGGGTAGCAGCGACGGTTGTGGGTGGGCGGCTTCAATGTATTCCAAAATAGCGCGAGACTCACTGATAAAACCGTCTTCGGTTTCAAGCGCGGGTACTTTGCCAAGCGGGCTCTTGTCGAGGTATTCGGGCTTGTACTTTGGACCAACGCCGGTGTAAGAGACGACTTCTTCGAAGTTGATGCCTTTTTCCAAGAGCGCAAGCTTGGGTACGTTGTAATAATTACTGGATGAAAAGCCGTGTAGTTTGAGCAAGTTTGAGTCTTCCTGTCGTGGCCAGGTTTGCCTGACCGCTGATATAACAGGAGACCCAATGAGTCTCCCGCGTGTTGTTGTGAGTTAAGTCGCTGTTAGCGTCTAGACGCCATCACCCAGCTCGATGCTGACAATGCGATCGCCGTGTGCGCTACCGAGATAAATGCGATTGCCCACGCGCAGTGCCACAGTGGCGTAGCCCATGGGTGGGCCGTTGTGATCGATGATGACCTCCGGTTGTAGCGAGTCCGGATTGGCCCTGATGATTTGGAACGGCAGCAGGCAAGGGCCTGCGGTGACGAGTGTACAGGCCTGGCCAATCGGATCATTCTGGTGGGAGGCAATCCAGACGTTGCCTTTTGTATCGACGGTTACGTTGTCGGGTTGGCGGGCTTCGATGTTGCCAATGCGCTTATTACTTACAAGGTCTAGCGCAAAGGTGCCGCCGCCAAAATAGACGTTCACAAACAGAGTGCTGTTGTCTGCGTTGAGGGCGATGCCGTTGGGCATTTGGGCGGTGGTTTGGGCAAGCTCGGTGAAACCGTCGCTGGGTGTCCAGGCCCAGACCCAACCCGTCGACTTACCGGCCTGCAGGGCTGCAGCGGTTGCCGCAAAGTCGGCCGACTTGTTCCACATGTGGGTCACATAGAAGCCGCCATCGTGCCGTGCGGCGACGTCATTGATGAACGGATCTTCGGGCGGTAACGCGCAACCACGCCACGTCAAATCGCCGTTATTGGCAACCGCGAAGAACTCCACAGACTCGCGCTCGCCGTGATTCACCACCAACAGAGACAGATCACCGTCATCGCGCAGGGTTAAATCGATGCCATGGGGGCTTAGCGCGGCTACAGCGGGCGCTGGACAGTTTTTATCGCCCCAGTTCGCCTGGGTGCCCGACCAATCGATGGCCAGTGTGTCACGCGTACCCGTTGCCATATTCAGTAGCGAAAGCTGGCCCGGTGAGTCGGCCATAAACTCGCCCATTTCGCTGACAATCAACAACTCTGTGTTGGGGATATGCACCAGATCTTCTGGGTTTCTATAGCCGCAGTAGGGGGTCATGCCCGCCATAGGCTTGCAGCTCAACAGTTCGGTGGCGACCACCGGCTGGGGCAGGGTCGACCCGGCTGCAAGCACGGCGCGTTCAGCCGAGTTTTCAGCGTCGGTAGCCGGGTTGCTGCCGGCGCAGCTCGCGAGCAAATAGCAAGCCATAGTTATCAGCGGCAGTCTGTACACGGTATTTCCCCTGGAGACGGTTTAAACGAGGCTAGAGTTTACCTACTTCACACGCCCTCGCCATTGCGTGTATAAAATGCGTGTATAAACAGTTGTCAAATGTTGGTGCGACATCGCGCCCTGATTTATTAGGTATCCCATTGTCTGAAGCTTCGCAACCTTTCATTAACGAGAACGTAAGGCGATATACGCTTGGTGTTCTAGTCGTCGTTTACACCTTCAATTTTATTGATCGGCAGATACTGTCGATTCTTATTGAGCCCATAAAGCAGGATCTGGGCGTATCAGATTTTGGCATGGGGATATTGTCGGGTACTGCTTTTGCGTTGTTCTACGCAACGCTTGGCATGCCACTGGCCCTGGTAGCTGACCGTTGGAACCGGCGCAACCTGATTGGTCTGTCGTTGTTCGTTTGGAGTGGCATGACCGCGTTGTCAGGCCTTGCGATGAACTTCTGGCAGCTGGCCGTTGCCCGCATTGGCGTAGGTATCGGGGAGGCGGGTTGCAGCCCGTCTGCGCATTCGATGCTGGCCGACCTTTATCCCGCTGACAAGCGGGCGACGGCGCTCGGCATTTATTCCCTGGGCATTCCAATCGGTATCATGTTTGGCATGTTCGCCGGTGGTTCTATTGCGGACGCCTTTGGCTGGCGCATGGCCTTTTTTGTGGTGGGCGTGCCGGGTTTGCTGCTGTCGTTGCTGGTGTTCCTTACGGTGAAGGAGCCCAGTCGTGGCCAGGCTGATGGACTGCAAACGCTGGAATCCGAGAAACACCCAACCATTTTCGAAGTGATTCGTTATCTGATCACTCGTCGGTCGTTTTGCCATTTGGCAACGGGCGCTGGCTTAACCGCCTTTGTGGGGTACGGGGCCATGACCTGGGCGCCCACGTTTTTTGTGCGCAGCTACGACATGAGCCTTACCGAGGCTGGTTTCTGGCTGGGGTTGGTGCTGGGCATTCCCGGTGGGCTAGGTATTGTAGCCGGTGGCTGGCTGTCAGACCGTTATGGGGCCAAAGACACGCGCTGGTTTTTGTGGGTGGTGGCGGTTGCGTTATTTGTGGCGGTGCCGCTCAGTGCTGCTGCGTTCTTAGTCGATAGCTGGTGGCTTTCGCTCGTGTTTCTCAGCTTCCCAATAATGCTGGGTAACTTTTATCAGGGCACGACCTTTGCTCAGGTACAGGGACTCGCACCAGTGCGCATGCGTGCGGTGGCGGCGGCGGTATTGCTGTTTGTGCTGAACTTCATTGGCTTTGTGTTTGGTCCGCCAGCAGTAGGCTTTCTGGCTGACGTGCTGGCTGGCAGCTTTAATACTGACGCTCTGCGCTACAGTCTATTTACCTGGGGCTTTGTTAACCTGTGGGCAGCCTTTCACTACTGGCGCGCGGGAATACATCTTGAAGGTGACCTTGCGCGTGTTGGTGGCGAGTAACCAACTGTGATTAGTGGTCGCTGCGAAGGCCAGTTTTTCAGCTGCTCGCTCGCTGAAGTGGACCTAGCGGATGAGGCGGCGTTTGCCGAGAACTGCTCAGGCTAAGGTTTTTTCGTTTTAAGGGAATCATTTTATCTATCAGTAGGTCAATATAGGGGCGTCTTCATATTTGACCAATTGCTGAGCGCCATGAGAATAATTGTCCTACTATTTTTAGTTGTTCTGTCTAACCCGGCCTTTGCCGTGGCCAAGATCAACTGGTACCAGTGGTCGAGTGGCGCGTTTGAAACGGCCAGAACTGAAAACAAGCTGATCATGGTTTATGTCGGTCATGAAGGCTGCACAGCCTGTCGCTTCATGGAAACCAGAACCTTTGCTGACCCTCGAGTCATTGAGTTGCTGAATGAGAATTTTATTCCCATTCAGATTGATAGCGTTGCTGAACCGGATCTGGGCGAACGGTACTCAGACTGGGCATGGCCTGCGAACGCCGTGCTGTTACCTGATGCAACTCAGGTTGTTGGATTTAGAGGTCGTACGTTTCCCGACCGTTATGTTTTTCTGCTCAAGAAATTTTTAAGCGACTTTTCGGCGGGAAAGTTAGAGGCCGATCCGAGTGCGCCGTACTCAGTTAGCAACACGCCGCGATCCACTGACCTCGGTGAATTGCGTGACGTGATTCGAGCGCGACAAGATCGAGTTTTTGCGCAAATGAACTCAGGTATTTTTGAAACCGCTGAGCCCATTCGATCGCTATTGTTGCGGCACCATGCCAATGGGGATGAGCAAGCGCTTGAGTCGGCCACCCGAGTGCTCGATGGTTTGCTCAATCATATAGATCCCGTTTGGGGCGGCATGTTTTATGAGTCGGTCGGTCGGTGGTCTAACATCCTTCCGGAGAAGCGCTTAGAAAATCAAATCGCGGCGTTGCAAGCCTATGCCGACGCGTATCAAATTACCGGCAAAAGCGCTTACCGAGATGCTATTAAGGATGTTCATCGTTATGTGTCCCAGTACATGCGATCTGTCCAGGGCACCTACTATGCGAGCACTCAAGATCGTTTGGATAAGCACCCCCAAACCATCGATATGCGCTCGTACTATAAGTTGGGTGACAAGGCGCGGCGCAAACACGGGTTGCCCACCTTAGACCACGCCGTTTACACCGATCAAAACGCTCGGATGATTACGGGTTACTCGTTAGCTTACACCGCAACGAGAGAGCCTGCGTATCTGGAGTCGGCCGTAACCGCTATGGATGCGCTGTTGGCGAGCAGGCAAACACCCCAAGGTTGGATGCGCCAACTGATTCCCGATGACGAACTACTGGCTGACGAACGCTCCTTAACGTTCTCGGCTGCACCCAAAATGTTTCTTCGAACCCAGGGTCACTTTGGTATTAGTTTGCTGAACCTATACAGGGTGACGGGTAGAGACACATACAAAGACAAGGCTATTGAGACTGCAGATCATATGCTGGCGGCTCTCGAAGATAAGCGCTTAGGGGGGTTTTATGGTGCGGCCGATGATGGCTCTCCTGGCCGTCGTAAGCCACTGGAAGATAATGCCGTCGCTGCGCGGTTTCTGTATTTGTTGGGGGTGCTCGCCAAGAACGAATCCTATAAAACCGCTGCTGAACGGGCCATTCGGGCGTCAACACCTGAGGAAGCCGTGAAAAGAGAAGGCCGGATCACGGGCAACCTGGCCATGGCGTTGGAAACGCTCACCACGGGCTATGTCGAGTTTTCAGTGGTGGGGGAGCTTGATGACCCGGCGGCCGTTGCGTTGCTGCAGGCCGGGCGCGACGTGTTTGAACCGCGAAAAGTGATTCATTTTGAAACTGCCGGTCGCTACCCTAAGCGCGACCGGTCGGCCATGTACATTTGTAACGACAACGCCTGTTCGGTGCCCATATTCGATCCAGCTGAGGTCGCAACTCAGGCCAGATTATTTCGGTCAGCGCCGAGCCGTTAAAACAATTCGAAAACGATCAGTGCCATACCAACAACGGCGATAGCCCATACGAATGGTCTAATATACGGTAGTCCGAACCCGTAGATGACAGCGTGGGCTGCCCGCGCATAAAAGAACATGCTCGCGCCGAGCACAGTGCCTTCGTTGGATACACCAGCGCCATGCGCGGTTAATACGATGGCCGTAAACATCACCAGGTTTTCTTGCATGTTTGCCGTCAAGCGCTGCAGGCGATCTCGTACCGGCGATGGGCTAGGCAGGCCATCTCGATTGCCAAGCTGTGCCGGCAAGCCATTTTGACTGATCGCCATTAGGGCCTGGACCATGATGATGGCAAAAAAAAGTAGCGTGCTGAATAGCAGCATGGTGAGTTCGGTGGTCACGGCGTATACCTCAGGCGATGGGTTGTGAAATCAGTAGCGAGCTACCTTAACGCTAAATCACAGCCATCCCCAACTCACCTCAGGGCTAAGCGGTTTTGTCTTTGGTTTACCCTGCTCGTTGCAAAGGCAGTTCGGCGTTTTCCAGATCATGTGTCTCATCGCTGCGAGCAAATACAGGCAGGGTAGGCTCTGACAGATTGCGCATACCCATCGGTGCGGTTGGGTCCAGCTCAAGGTCAGTGAGGTAGCTCGCGGCCACCCGGCGTTTAAATGGGCGGAGACGATTCAACGCTCGGTAAATTGTTCGCTTTAGTGCCGGCAGAAAGCCCGTTTCGTCCATGCTGCGGTTTTTGATGCCTAACGTTCTTAAAACAAAGCGATTTGCCAACTGTACGTATTGGCGGTTATAGATATCAGTTGTGGAATAGCTGGTTGCCAACGACACATTCAGATCGACATTCTGAATGCGATGAGGGGCGTTGTGTGGCCAGGAAGCGGCATCACCCGGGTTCAGCAACGCGTGCATCGCTAACTCATCAAACTCCGGTCGGTACGGCAGATCTTCATCAATTTCGCCGGAGTAGATATCTTCAAGAAAATTTTGCGGAACAATGTCCATGTTCATCGCGGGGTACATCCAGATGTGTTTTTGCCCGCGCATGTGCCAAATCATATTGGGCTCAGCGTCGAGGTGGTAATACACCTGGGCACCTGGTGAGCTGATCAGCAGGGCACTGTGCATGCTTTTGGGGTTGTGTAGTTGTTCGCAGTTTTCATCCAGATGTTCGTACATGCCATCGATGATCTTAGCGTAGTCGCTGTTGCGTTTTTCGAGGTGCGTAAGGTTGAGCCACATTCGGCCACAACGTACCGCCGCCAGCATCTCTTCACCCGTGGTCTCTTTGCGAATGTTGACCTGTTTCCAGTCAGCGTAGTTGGTGGGATCTAAGCCCATTGTGTGGGCTTGTAAATTCTCTCGCGGGTAACTGTCGAGCAGCTTGATCAGCACATCATCGCTAAACAAAGGCAAATCGTGATACGAGTGGGCGCTCACCTGTGGTTTTACGCCAAAGTTAGCGTATTCCTCGGGAGTCCAGTTGATAGCCGCGGATGGTGACGTCATGTGATGGTCTCGTTCTGTTCCAGGAATCGGCAGCTTGGTATTGCCGCTCTGAAACTATTTCACCTGTCTGCGCGTGTTTCTGTGCGGGAACCCACGGTCTAGAAAGTTGTCAGAGTGTGCAGCCTCGCACACTAGTCACAACTGTGATGCAGCGCCCGGCAGCCGATCGGCCGCTAATTCAGACTAGAGGCAATAGGCGTTCGGTTGTCGTGCAGGTTCGCGACGGGATCAGCTGCCGTTGATAAGTATCAGCAAGATTGGGATACGCCGTTGTTAAACCAGCTCGAATACCGCCGCATAGACACCAGAGAGGGCTTAGCTTCTCTGGGTTCGCAGTGGGCTGAGCTTGATGCGCAGCAGGTGCAGCCGTTGTTGCCGTTGTCGCATCTGTGGCACCTCGCCTGGTGGGATAGCTTTGGCGCAAATTTTAAGTTAGCACTCGGCGCAGTTCTGAGTAACGACAAGCTGGTCGCAATTGCACCACTCTATTCGACCAATGTTCGCGAACGTGGTTTGTGCCTTGCGACAACAGAACTTGCGAGCAACGGCTATTCGCCCTTTAGTGACATACTATTGGCACCCAACTTAACTACAAGCAGGGTCGACGAGGTGCTCGAACTGTTAGTGGTAAATAACCCCTGTGACGTAATGCGTCTGCGAAAACTGCCGGCTGATGGCATTGTTGCGAAGCGCGCCAGTCAAGTGGATGGGTTAGATCTTACGATTGGCGTAGAAACCAGTCTGAAAACCCCGATTATTTCCTTTGCCGGTGATTGGCAGGGTTACCTTAAACAGCTGTCGTCTTCGACGCGTAAAACCCTTCGGCGCAGGCTCAAGTTTCTGGATAGCCGCGACGAACTTGAGGTGCAGCAATATAAAGTACAAAGTTCTACCGACCCGGTATTAGACGACGTTGTTGCCGTGTCCAGCCGCAGTTGGAAAGTTGAGACAAAAACGGATCTAGCGAATGATCAAGCAGGCCGCGAGTTTGTTTGGCGGCTGATTGATGATCTTGGGCTGAAAAATGACGTTGTCGTTTGGGTGCTGCACAGTAATGGACAACCCGTTGCCTTTGAACTTTTACTGCACTATGGGGGCATCGTTTACCCTATCAGGGCCGACTACGATCAGGCGTTTGCGTCGCTATCGCCCGGCTCAGTTCTCATGGCCCACGTACTCAAGAACATGTTTGAGACCGGTGTGGCGCACACCTACGATTGCTGCGGTGATAACTACGCCTATCTGCGCAGTCTGACCAAGCAAACCCGTCAATATATCGATGTTGAGTTGTTCTCGCCTGGGCTGCGACCGGCGATGGCCTACGCAATGAAGTATCAGCTTGCGCCTATGGTGCGTACCCTGTCGCGTCAAACCCGTAACGTTGCCCGATTGGTAGCGCCGGCCAAGACCTGGTTTTAACCGATGCTGACACGGCTTGCGAAGCTGCCCGCACCAGCGCTTTATGCGCTCAGCGTGGCGCTCGAAAAGAGCTTCGCGCTGATCACTATACCGCTGATGGCGGCGTACCTTAGTCCGGAATCTTACGGTTACTTTGACGTGGCGGTTGCCTTGTCAGAAGTGGTGATTATGGTTGTTGGGCTCGGCCTGACCGAGCAGATCATTCGCTTTGCGAGTACGGCGGGTTCAGCAGATGGTGAATCCCTGGTGGCTGGCGAAATTATGGGCTGTGCGGTTGTTCTTGCGACGATAGGCGCGGTGGTTACCTTGCTGTGTGCCCCGATGTTGAAAGGGCTGTTGTCGTTGGAAATCGGTTTGCCGGCGCTGCAATTTATGCTGGTCGCTTCATGTCTGAATAACCTCATCGTGTTGCCTATGGCCTGGCTGCGGTTGTGTGATGATGCCCATGGCTACCTTCGTGTGGTGGTGAGCCGAACCCTGTGTCAGGTTGTTGGCATTGCCGTGGTACTGACCATGGGCTTTGGTGCAGATGGAGTGCTCATCTCTAATGGGGTTGTTCTTACTACCTTCTCACTGGTGCTAACCTGGCAGCAGTCGCGGTTGACGCCGTTTCGACTGTCCCGGGAGCGATTTGCTCAGGTGGCCACTTACGGCGCGCCGCTGGTGGGGGCAATGCTTGCGATGTTTCTGCTGGGCAGTGCCAATCGGTTGTTTTTGGCCCAGGGCGTGGGTGCGGATGTATTGGGGCAGTTTGGCCTCGCCAGTCGGCTGGCCTTGGCAACCGGACTGCTGCTCTATCCCTTAGAACTCTGGTGGTTGCCCAAACGCATTGCGGCGTTGCAAGAGCCTGGTGGTCTAGAGCGCAGCGCCGACTTTTGGGGGCTCGGCGTTGCCGTTCTCATTGTCTCCGCGACGGGCGTGGCGTTACTCGCACCGGTGTTCATTGTCGCGGTTTTGCCGGTGGCCTTCGTCGGCGCTATTGCGCTATTGCCGTTACTGGTTGTTACCCAAACCCTGCATGCGCTGTCTGGCCTTACGGAGGTGGGCAGCTACGCCCGTGAGACCGGCTATCGGGTTCTGCTGATTGATGTCTGTGGCGCTGTTGTTGCGGTTGCTGGGTTCACGCTGTTAATACCCAAATTGGGCGCTTATGGGGCCATTGCTGCGGTGGTTGTGGGACAGCTTGTCCGCTTGAGCGGCTATGTTCTGGATGGTAAAGCGCTCGCACCCGTCCATTACCGCTGGTGGAGCATGCTCGCCTGCGCATTGGTTGCCTGCGCTTTTGTGGGTTTCGCGCCCGCTGCGGCTGATGTCATTGCCAGTCTAGGCTGGACCGTCTTGGCCACGCTTTCGCTGCTGGGGCTGATAGTGCTCACCGGGTTGGTGCGGTTGCCCGGGTTGGCGAGCCTCTGGACCGACCAACTCGAAGGCGATGGAGCCTAGGCATCTGAGCCAGAGATCATATTGTTGTTGGCTTACATCGCTATCTGGTAGAAAATTGGGACCCCGTCTGGGGAAGGCGACGTCATCACGTTGACGTAAGAGAGAGCCATCCGAGAAGCCACTGTGGCTCATCTGAATCTAAGGGTACCGAGCATGTTAAAGAAGCTAACAAAAACAGAATTTGCCAAGCGGGTCGGCGCGACCCAAAAAAGCCGGGTGGGTTCATGGGTCGCGATCAATGAGGAAGAAAAAGTCGCCTATTTCTTCGGTTGGTCTGCCGCCTACGACGGCAAGAACCGTCTGCACCCAATGGCGGTAGAAGGCGAAGAAGCCAAGTTCTTTGTTCGTAGCGAAATGGAAGCCGCCGGTGGCAATGGTTATAAAGAGTATCTGGAGACGATCGAGCGGGTAAAGGAGGGCGAAATAGAGCTTCGTCTGGTGCCTAACAAGCACAAGGGTGAACTGACCACTCCGCTTAAGTTCGAGTACGCACCATCATTTTATATGTCGGGTGAGCTGCACGAACAGGAAGATGGCCTGTATTTCAAAGTCGAGGGTCGTACCAATATATAGCGATAGCGCAGCGCGCTAGGCGATAGAGGTGGCTGTGGTGGCAATGGCGATTGCAATTGCCATCATCACGGCGATGCAGACGACGAGCTGTTTGATGATGCGCTTGTCAGCTAACTGATCGGCGGTGAGGGCGGCTACGGGGGGTGTGGTGTTTTCAGACATTCGCATTCCTGCTGCACAAATGGAGCCGGGGAGGGTACGCGCTGAAGATCTTCTTCGCGTAGATGCAGTCCTCGAAATCCGCAAGACTTTCGCGAATTAGCAGTTAATGTCGACGCCTAAGTCAGGTGCCAAAAAATCGGCACCAAACCCGATACATCGCGCTCCCTCTTGTGACCACAGCCAGGACAACAGCCTGGAGCTGCCGTCGCTGTATATGGTGACCGACGCTAGTACAGCGTGGTCAACGACGCGGAGTCCCAGTCGGCCAGTTCGTCGTGGCGATCATCTTTGATCTTCTGCGCCCACTCCGGGTCCTGCAATAGCGCTCGACCCACAGCGATCATGTCGAACTCACCTTTGTCGAGTCGCTCTACCGCAAGCGCGATGGGTTGGGTTTTAGAGGCTTCACCCTGAAAGCTGCCAATGAAGTCTGATGACAGACCAACCGAGCCCACAGTGATTGAAGGCAGCCCAGTGAGTTTCTTGCACCAGCCCGCGAGGTTCAGTCCCTGTTCGCCGTCTACATCGGCAAATTCGGCTTCCCACCAACGCCGCTGGCTGGCGTGCAGAACGTCAACGCCGGCGTCGACAAACACCTTCAGAAAGGCTTCCAGCTCTTGAGGTGTCTCTGCCAGGCGGGCGCTAAAGTCTTGCTGCTTCCATTGGGACCAGCGCAGGATGATGGGCATATCAGGCCCAACCTGGGTGCGACATTCGGCAATCACTTCACCGGCAAACTTGGCGCGGTCGATGAGGTTGCCGCCGTATTTGCCAGAGCGGGTATTCATAACGCCCCAGAAAAACTCGTCGATCAGGTAGCCGTGTGCGCCGTGAATTTCGACGCTATCAAAGCCTAGGCGAGCAGCTTCGCCGGCAGCGTTTGCATAGGCCATGACCATGTCGGCAACGTCGCTGTCGGTAGGCTCGTCCTGTACCTGCTTGCCGGTATGGGTGCGACCCGAAGGGCCGTCTGATATGGCGTCAGGCTCAGGTCCGGTGCCCGGGTTGCGCATCATGCCAACGTGCCACAGCTGCGGTGCGATCTTCGCTGGCGTTTTGTGCGTGGCCTGCACGACGTTGGCCCAGCCCGCTAGCGCTTGCTCGGAATGGAAGTTGGGTACGTTTTCATCATTGGACGCGCCACCTCGGGCGACGGTGGTGCCCTCGGTGATCAGCAGCCCAACGTCTGCATCGCCACGGCGCTG